>DASUHV010000147.1:0-12239 GCA_036273355.1 Gaiellales bacterium | reverse complement strand
CGCCCTACGCCTATCTCTCGATGACGCGGCGCTCGCAGTACGTGAAGGGCGAGGGCCGGTCGATGCACAAGCGCGGACGGATCATGTGGAACCCCGACTCCAAGTACCTGCTGATCTACCCGATGGTGAAAACGCGGGCCTGGTACCAGCTGTCGAAGCCGGCGCGGCAGGGGATCATGAACGAGCACATCGCCACCGGGCACAAGTTCCCGACGGTGAAGATCAACACCACCTACTCGTTCGGGATCGACGACCAGGAGTTCGTGGTGGCGTTCGAGACCGACTTCGTGGGCGACTTCCTGGATCTGATGATGACGTTGCGCGAGACCGAGGCCAGCCGCTACACGGAGCGCGACACGCCCATCTTCACCTGCCGCTCGGGCGACATCCGCGAGGTGCTGGACACGCTGGGCGCCGCCGCCGCGGCGGCGCCGGTCGACGCCTGAGCGGGCGGCTCAGGATTAGCGGGCCGGCGCCACCAGCGTCCGTGCACGGGCGACCCTGACCTCGGCGGACAGCGTTGGCAGGTCGTAGGCACCGTTGTGGCGGCGGCCGTTGATGAAGAACGTCGGCGTGCCGGAGACGCCGCTCATGTCCGCCGAGTCGACATCCTGGTCGATCTGCTCCGCGCCGGCGCCGCGGAGCATGTGGTCGCGGAAGCGGTCGACGTCGAGACCAAGCTTCTCCGCATAGCCCATCAGGTCGTTTGGCTGCAGGTCGCTCTGATTGGACAGCAGCAGGTCGTGCATGTCCCAGAACGAGCCCTGTTCGGCAGCCGCCTCCGCCGCCTCGGCCGCGAGCTGGGCGTTCGGATGGACGTCGTTCAGGGGTAGGTGGCGCCAGACGTAGCGCACGTCGCCGTGGCCTGCGAGCAGCTCGCGCATCACGGCCTCCGCCTGGCCGCAGTACGGGCACTCGAAGTCGCCGTACTCGACGACGGTGACAGGCGCGTCGGCGGGGCCGCGGATGTGGTCGCGCTCGTCGTCCACGGGGGCCGACAGGTCGACGATCGCCTCCGATGTTCCGAGTAACGCCTGCACGCGCAGCCGCACCGGGAGCCGCGCGGTAGCGCGAAACAGCAGCCACGTGCACAGCGAGGACACAACCGCAGCGCTGAGCACGCCCAGCTTGGCCTCCTCCAGCCGGTCGCCGCTGAACGCCAGGGTGGCGATCAGGATCGATACGGTGAACCCGATGCCGGCGATCGCGCCCCCGCCAACGACGGCCGCCCATCCGACCGGCGGCCGCAGCCGGCCGCGGCTGAAGACGGTGACCAGCCACGACGTGCCGGCGACGCCGATCGGCTTGCCCACCACATATCCGATCAGGATGCCGAGCGTGATGGTCGATGTGAACGCGCGCGAGAGGAAGGCGCCGTTGATCTCGATCCCGGCGTTCGCCAGGGCGAACAGCGGCACGATCACGTAGCTCGTCCAGGGGTGGAACACGCCCTGCAGGCGCACGTTGGGAGAGATGGCCGTGCGGACGCCCGACTGGGCGGTGCGCGCCAGCTCCGGGGTGGGCTGCTCGCGGAAGGCACGGAACAGGTCGGTGGCGCGCTCCAGGTCGCCGCGCGCGGCCGGCGACGCGTACACCAGCAGGCCCAGCACCAACCCGACCACGATCGGGTCGATTCCCGAGCTCTCGACCGCCAGCCAGGCCGCCACTCCGAGCAGGGCGTAGGGCAGGCCGTTACGGATCCCGAGGGAGCGCAGAACCAGGATCAGGGCGAGCACCGCCAGCGCGAGGAGCAGCGGGCCGACGACGATGTGGCCGCTGTACACGACGGCGATCACGGTCAGCGCGATGACGTCGTCGACGATCGCCACGGTCAGCAGAAAGACACGCAGGCGGTCGGGAAAGCGCGGCCCGACCAGCGCCAGCAATCCCAGGGCGAACGCGGTGTCGGTCGACATCGCCGTCCCCCAGCCGTGGGCGGTCGACGACCCGGCGTTGAAGGCCAGGTAGATCAGCACCGGCACCACCATGCCGCCGATCCCCGCCAGCACGGGCAGCGCCACCCGCCGCCGTTGCCGCAGCTCCCCCATGTCGAACTCGCGGCGCGCCTCCAGGCCGACCACGAAGAAGAACAGGGTCATCAGGCCGCTGTTCAGCCATCCCCGCAGGTCGAGGTTGATCGAGTGGTCGCCCAGCCGGACGACCAGGTCGGTCTCCCAGACGCTGCGGTACGACGACGAGTCGATGTTGATCCAGAGCAGCGCCGCGATCGTGGCCAGCAGCAGCACGCCGGCGCTGCCGGTCTCGGTGCCGATGAACTCACGAAGCGGCGTCTCCAGGTTGCGCGCCCAGGCGGTCTTGCCCGAGAACGGCCTGGTGCTGTCGGACGCGTCGGTGGCCATGCCGCATTGTGCCCCGGACCACGCGGCGCGCGGCGGGAACGGCCCGCGTCACCGGGCAGCGGCGTTGTCGCAAGGGCGGCTACCCCGCGGGAGGCGAGAACAGCAGGCAGTAGCTGTGGTCGTAGCCGTACCCGTAGGTCGGCTCCCAGCGCACCGCGATCTCGCCGGCGAAGGGCAGCACCTCCCCCACCGCATGCGCGATGTCCCAGGCCAGGGTGTCCACCCGATCGGGACGTCGCAGGTTCGCCGCCTCGATCACGAGCCAGCCGTCCGGCGTCAGCAGCGAACCGGCGGATCGGCACACCCGCTGCAGGCCGGCGAGGTACCGGTCGTAGCCGGGGTTGGGGTCGCGATAGGCGGACAGCGCCTCCTCCGGATCGCCCGGCGAGGAGTACGGCGGCGAGGTGATCGCGAGCGTGACCGCCGGGATCGGCAGCTCCTCGAGCTCGCGAGCGTCGGCGGTGAACAGGCGGTCGGGCGCTTGCATGCGCGACCGGATGAAGCCCGCGCGATCAGGCTCAAACTCGACGCCGAACGCCTCCCGTCCCAGCGATTCCGCCACCACCAGGGTGGTGCCGAAGCCTGCGAACGGGTCGAGCACGGCGTCGCCCGGATCGGTCAACCGCTCGACGAAGAAGCCGACGAGCTCCTCGGAGAAGCGTACGTCGTCATCCGCGAATCGGGCCGGCAGCGCGGCCCGATTGCCGTGCTGGAACGTGAGTGCCGTCGGTAGGCCGGCAGGCCAGGGACGCGGAGCGCTCATGCGCCCAGGCTACAGAGGCCGGGATGGGCGGGTTGTCGGCGCGGCATCCGGCACCCATAGTGAGACCGTGACCCAGAAAGCCAACCGTGTCGTCCCGGTGGCAGCGGCGTTCGCGGCGATCCTGCCGCTGGCGGCGCTGCTGGGCGCGGTCGCCACGGTGGTGGCGACCGTCAACCGGCTGGCCGGGCCGGCCTGGATGCCGGCGGCGGCAGCGGTCTCCGCGATGGCAGCCGCCACGGCCTGGCAGACGTGGGGCGCGCGCAGGTGGGGTCGCAAGATCCCGATCGAGCCGCTGCCCGACGGCATGGAGGTGATCGAGCCGCGCGGCTCGGCGCGGCGCCTCGCGATCAAGATGTCCGGCCCCCTACTCGTGGCGCTGCTGCTGGGCGTCGTGCGCAGGCACAGCGTGCCCAGCGATCTGCTCCTGACCGCCGCTGCGCCCCTGTTCTACGGCTGGTGGGTCGGGCGCGTGCTCGTCATCTCGCGCCGCGTCGAAGGCATCGACCGGCAGCTCCACGGGACGCTGCTCGCGGCCGCCGGGCCGTTCGAGGCCTGCGGCGGCAAGCGGCGGCTGTTCGCCGTCAGGCCGCCGCTCCCTCAGAGGTAGTAGCGCTTCGACTCGTTCCAGGCGTAGTACATGGCGAACAGCCCGCCGAAGAACGCGGCCAGCACCGGCACCGAGAACGCGCCCAGGTCGATCAGCTGGAACTGCGCCAGCGAGTAGAGCGCGGCCGACACGGTGACGGCGCCCAGCCCCAGGTAGAGGATGTTGCGCTGGCGGTCGGGCATCAGCGAGATCGCCATCCGGTTGCGGTGGTACCAGCCGTAGCCGAAGTACCAGAGCAGGCAGATGAAGATCAGGCTGATCGCGCCCAGGATCGCGCTGAAGATGGCCGAGGACACCTCGAAGAAGACCGTCGCCACGGCGGCGATCGCGATCACGATGGCGAAGCCGCGCAGGTTGTCGCGATCCATCAGGCCGGCCCCGTCATGTAGGCACGCACTCCCAGCGCCGCCACCACCGTGGCGCCGACCGCGAAGTAGAGCAGGTTCTTGCGTCCGTCCTCACCCCGCAAAGCATAGGGGTAGGCGATCGCGAGCAGCGGTAGCAACCCGTATGCGAAGTGCAACTTGTCGCCCGGGCGGTAGCCGTCGGAGAGCAGGATCAGGCCCAGCGTCGCCTGCGCGATCACCATCGTCTGGGAGAGCGCCAGCAGCTGCATGTAGATGCCGGCGGGGGGCCTGTCCCGGCGGTAGGCGATCAGCCCCCAGATGCCGACGATCGCGTTGGTCACGATCAGGAGCGTCCCCACCACCATGTGCACCTCGGGCATGCCGCCACGCTATCAGGCGGGTTTGCCCCCACCCCCGCACTGGATGGTTGATCGATATCTCTCGCGAGCCTGGCCGCTGCGCCCGGTTTGAGGTTAGCCGTGGCTGGGGTGGCTACGGCTGCGAGCCGTCGCCTCGCGGCGTCCTCGGTCGCGCCAATACGACCCGGGATTGACGCTCCCTCGATCCTTGCGAGGCTCGGTTCTCGCCGTCCAGGACATCACGGAGATATCGATCAACCATCTAGAGTACGGCCCAGCAACGCACCCGTTCCCAAGGAGTAACGATGCTCGAGGTTGGCCAGCCGGCTCCGCCGTTTTCACTGCAGTCAGACACCGAGGAGACGGTGTCGCTCGACGATCTCAAGGGCCGGCCGGTGGTCGTCTACTTCTACCCCAAGGACGACACGCCCGGGTGTACCCGCCAGGCCTGCAGCATCCGCGACAGCTGGGCGGAGTTCGGGCGGATCGGCGCGGACGTGATCGGCGTCAGCCCGCAGTCGCCGAAGTCGCACCGCAAGTTCAAGGAGAAGTACGGCCTGCCGTTCCCGCTGCTGGCCGACACGGAGCACACGATGGCCGAGGACTACGGCGTGTGGGTCGAGAAGAAGAACTACGGCAAGACGTACATGGGGATCGAGCGCTCGACCTTCGTGATCGACGCCGACGGCAACCTGGCCGCGATCAAGCGCCGGGTGAAGCCGGACGAGCACACCGCGTGGGCGCTGGGCGAGGTCGAGAAGCTGACGGCGGGGGCGACCAGCTGAGCGGCGCGCTCCCGCTGGCAGGCCTGCGCGTCCTCGACCTGACGCAGGTGCTGGCGGGCCCCTACTGCACGATGATGCTGGGCGACCTGGGCGCCGACGTGGTCAAGGTCGAACGGCCCGGCGAGGGCGATGGCAGCCGCCGCTGGGGGCCGCCGTTCGAGAGCGGCGAGAGCGCCTACTTCATGCAGGTCAACCGCAACAAGCGGTCGATCGCGATCGACCTGCGCGACGACGCCGGCCGTGATGTGGTGCGGCGGCTGATCGGCCGCTGCGACGTGCTGCTGCACAACTTCCTGCCGGCGGCGGCGCTGCGCTACGCGGTGGACTGGGAGGCGGTGCGGGCCGTGAACCCGATGGTGGTGCACTGCACGATCGCGGGCTACCCGTCCGACGGGCCGGACGCGGAGCGGCCCGGGTACGACTTCCTGATGCAGGGGCTGGGCGGGATCATGAGCATCACCGGGGAGCCCGACGGCGAGCCGATGAAGGTGTCCGTTGCCATTTCCGACATCGTGGCCGGGCTGTTCGCGAGCTCGGCCGTGCTGGCGGCGCTGCACGAGCGCGAGCGCAGCGGACGGGGCCGGAGCTGCGAGGTGTCGCTGCTGGACGCGCAGGTAGCGTGGCTGGCGAACCGGGCGGGGGACTGGCTGATCAGCGGCATCGAGCCGAAGCGGCTGGGAAATGCGCATCCGTCGATCGTGCCCTACGAGACGTTCCGGGCGGCCGACGGGTACGTGAACCTGGCGGTCGGCACGGACGACCACTTCCGCCGCTTCTGCGCCGAGGCCGGGCGCGGCGACCTGGCGACGGATCCGCGCTGGCAGACGAACGCGGGGCGGGTGGAGGGCCGCGACGTGCTGGTGCCGCAGCTGCGGGAGCTGCTGGCGGGGCGCACGGTGGCGGAGTGGAGCGAGGTGCTGGAGCGCGCGCACGTGCCGGGCGGGCCGGTGCTGTCGATCCCGGAGACGTTCGCGGGGCCGGCGGCACACATGGTGGAGCGGGTGCAGCACCCGGCCGCGGGCGAGATCGGGCTGGTGCGCTCGCCGATGCGGTACGAGGCCGACCGGCCGGGCAGCCGGCTGCCGCCGCCGCGGCTGGGCGAGCACGCCGCCGAGGTGCTGGCCGAGGTGGGCTACGGCGAGGGCGAGATCGCCGAGCTGCTGACGGGCGCCTGCAAGCCTCGCTAGAATCAGCTCTCCCCGCGCGGATGTGGCGGAATTGGTAGACGCGCACGGTTCAGGTCCGTGTGGCCGTAAGGTCGTGGAGGTTCAAGTCCTCTCATCCGCATGTAGCCCGTGATTGCCTCGCTGCCCGCCGCCTCCACCTGGGAGACCCAGTGCTTCATCTCAGCCGCGGTGGTCGGGGTGACCGTCATCGGGGTCGTCTCCACCTCGATCGCGCGGCGCTCGACCGGCATGTCAACGTCCCGGCGGGTGTTGCTGACGGTGCTGATGGCGGTGGCGTTCGTGGCGGTGCTGGCGTACTTCTTCTGGGCGGTCGAGCCGTGCGCCCAGGGGCCCGCCTGATCCGATACCTGCCCAAAATCTGCCAGGCAATTACCACAAAACGGCGAGTGCGCGAAAGCGGTCGGTGGGTGAAGATGCAGCCGCATGGGTGCTCCACACTCCACCAGCCGCAGCGCCGTCAGGCTCGCGCTTGTCACTTCCCCCCACGACGCTCCGCCGGCGGCACCCACCGGTGTGCCTGCGGGGTTGCGGCTTCTTCGCTCACTCGACCGCTCCGTGCTGGAGACGGCACGCGACGTCGACCTGCGCCCGATGGAGCTCTACGCGCTCCTGCTCCTGAGCGAGGCTCCGGAGGGTGAGGCGGTCACCACCCGCGCCCTCTCCGAGCTGCTCGCCGCCAGCACCAGCCAGGCCAAGCAGATCGCACTGCGGCTGGCCGCCCGCGGGTACGTCAACCGAAGCGGCGCGCACGGCAGCACGCTGCTGACCGAGTCCGGCCGCGACCTGGCCACCGCCGCAGGCGAGCGGCTCGAGCGCAAGGTCACCCGGCGCCTGCGCCGGCTCGACCCGGCCGTCGTCGAGCGCGGCGCGGCCTCGCTGAACGCCCTCGTCGCTGACTGACGCTCCATCTAGACAGCGGGCGGCACAAGGCGTAGCGTCAAGGGTGTTCCGCGTCCCGATCGGGAGGACCCCATGGCCACGCCAGCCGCACCCGTAGAGCACACCACCGAGCTCGCCCTCTCCGAGAAGCGCAAGCTGGTCAAGAGCCTTGGCCACCTCGACATGGTCTTCTTCACAGTCTGCGCGATCGTCGGCCTCGACCTGCTGGGACAGGCCGCCAGCTATGGCGCACAGGCCTTCACGTGGGTCGTCGTCCTGGTCGTGCTGTTCATGTTCCCGTACGCCCTGCTGATGGCGGAGCTGGGCACCGCCTTCCCGCAGGAGGGCGGGCCGTACGAGTGGATGAAGCTGAGCTGGGGCCGGCTGGCGGCCGGCATCGGCGCCGTCCTGTACTGGGTGACGAACCCGTTCTGGGTGGGCGGATCGCTCTGCTTCATCGCCACCGACACCTGGAGCTCCAACATCCACGGCGTCGGCAGCGGCACGTTCGGCGACTACGCGTTCAAGTTCGTCTTCATCTGGATCAGCATCGGCGTCGCGATCGTGTCGTTGAAGCACGGCAAGTGGATCCCCAACGCCGGCGCGATCGTGCGGTTCCTGGTGCTCGGGTTCTTCTCGCTGACGGTGGTCGTCTACGCGATCAAGCACGGCGTGCACGGCTACGGCCCCGGCGACTTCTCGCCCACGGCCGGGATCTTCATCGGCCTGGTGCCGCTCCTGATCTTCGGGTTCGTCGGTTTCGAGCTGCAGAACGGCGCGGCCGAGGAGATGGAGGATCCACAGCGCGACGTGCCCCGCTCCGTCGCGAAGAGCGCGGTCATCTCCTCGATCGCCTACGCCATCCCGATCTTCGGCATCGTGGCGGTGCTGCCGTCGTCGGAGATCACCGGCATCGGCGGCTTCATGGACGCCGTCCACCAGATGTTCGGCGTCTACGGCGGCGCCCAGAACTTCCTCACCGACCTGATGGCGCTCGGCTTCATCTTCGCGCTGATCACCTCCGGCGCGGTCTGGATGATCGGCTCCGACCGCATCCAGGCCGTGGCCGCCTACGACGGCGCCTTCTTCCCCTGGTTCGGCGTGTTCAACGAGAAGCTCGGCACGCCGGTGCGGGTGAACGTCCTGTCCGGCGTGACGTCCACCATCTTCATGGTGGCCGCCGTGCGGCTGCTGGCGAGCAGCCAGGCCGACACCTTCACGGTGGTGCTGTACATGGCCATCTCGACCACGCTCGTGTCCTACATCCTGATCTTCCCGGCGCTGATCAAGCTGCGCTACAGCCACGCCACCGTCCCGCGCGTCTTCAGCGTGCCCGGCGGCAAGGGCGGCCTCTGGGCGATCGGCGTGCTGTGCACTGCGTGGACGCTGATGGGCTCGTGGGTCGCGATCTTCCCCGACACGCTCGAGTACGTGTTCGGGGCCGACTACAATTTCGTCGACAGCTGGGGCGTCTCTCGGCTGCGCTTCGAGGTGTTCACGCTCGGCACGCTCGCTGTGGTGATCGCGTTCGCCCTGATCGGCTACCTGGCCGGCAGGTCGGTGCGTGAGCAGGTCGTCGACGTCCCGCTGGCGGCGACGCCTGCGCCGGCGGCGGGAGATTGAGCCGACCCACCATCGGCATCACGAGCTACTGGGCCCCGGTCCAGCTGGGTAAGTGGTCGGGCCGTGCCACGGTCACGTTCCACGGCTACGTCGAGGGCACCCGCCTGGCCGGCGGCCGGCCGCTGGTGATCCCGGCTGACCCGTACCTGGCGGACGACCCCGACGACGTGCTCGACCTGCTGGACGGCATCGTCTTCGTCGGCGGCGACGACGTCGCCCCCGAGCTGTACGGCGCCGAGCGCGACCCACGCACGGGGCCCCGCAACGAGCGCCGCGACGCGGTCGAGCTCTCGCTGATGCGACGCGCGCTCGACCGCGACCTGCCGGTGCTCGCGATCTGCCGTGGCATCCAGGTGCTGAACGTGGCCCGCGGCGGCACGCTGATCCAGCACCTGGCCGACCACATCGACCAGCGGCCCCACCGCGAGGACGACTCCACCTACGGCGTGCACGACGTGGTCACCGTCCCCGGCAGCAGGCTGCGGGCGATCGTGGGCGAGCGCGCGACCGTGCACTCGCACCACCACCAGGGCATCGACCGCATCGGCGAGGGCCTGGTGGCGACCGCCCACGCCGACCCGGACGGCATCGTGGAAGGGCTGGAGGATCCCAGCCGCCGCTTCTGCGTGGCCGTGCTCTGGCACCCCGACGCCGACGCCGAGGGCACCGGCGCGAGCCTGTTCCAGGCGTTGGTATCGTCCACCGGATGAGCAGCCTCTGGCACCCGTTCGCCGACATGGCGAGCGTGAAGGACGATGAGTTCGTGGTCAGCCGGGGCAGCGGCGCGCGCGTCTGGGACGAGGCCGGACGCGAGTACATCGACGCCAAGGGCGGCCTCTGGTACTGCTCGATCGGCCATGGCCGCGGCGAGATCGCCGACGCCGTCTCGGCGCAGATGCGCGAGCTGGCGGTCTACGACATCTTCGCCAGCACCGCCAACCGGCCCGCGATCGAGCTGGCCGACCGCGTGGCGGCGCTGGCCCCGTTCGCGGACGGCGCCGTGTTCTTCACCAGCGGCGGCTCCGACGCGGTCGACACGGCCGGCAAGTTGGCGCTGCGCTACTGGCACGCGCTCGGCAAGCCGGACAAGCGCACCATCGTGCACCGCGAGCGCAGCTACCACGGCATGAACGCGTACGGCACCAGCCTGGCCGGGATCGCCGCCAACCGCGAGGGCATTGGCGCGCTGATCCCCGACACGGCGTCGGTCGGCAGCGACGACACCGACGCGCTGGAGCGCCTGTTCAGCGAGCGCGGCGACCGGATCGCGGCCTTCATCGGCGAGCCGGTGATCGGGGCCGGCGGCATCTACGCACCGGCGCCCGGCTACTGGCAGCGGGTGCAGGAGCTGTGCCGCGCCCACGACGTGCTGCTGATCGCCGACGAGGTGATCTGCGGGTTCGGCCGGCTCGGCACCTGGTTCGGCTGCCACCGCTTCGGCATCACGCCCGACATGATCACCTGCGCCAAGGGCATCACGTCGGGCTACCTGCCGCTGGGCGCCGTGATCGCCTCGCCGCGCCTGCAGGAGCCGTTCTGGACGACGCCGGGCGCGGCCCTGTTCCGGCACGGCTACACGTACTCGGGCCACCCCAGCGTGTGCGCGGCCGGGCTCGCCAACCTCGACGTGCTCGAGCGCGAGGGACTGCTGGAGCGCGTCTCGCGGCTCGAGCAGGTGCTGGACGCGGCCATGCGGCCGCTCGCGGAGCTGCCGCAGGTGAGCGAGGTGCGAAGCGGGGTCGGCCTGCTGGCCGCCGTCGAGATCGCGCCGGATGTGCGCGCCGCCGAGCCCGGGGTCGTCGACCGGATCGTCAAGGGCTGCCGCGAGCGGGGCGTGCTCACGCGCGGCCTGGCCGGCCATTCGCTGCAGGTGTCGCCCGCGTTCGTGATCGACGAGGCCGAGATCGGCCGCATCGCCGAGGTGTTCGCCGAGACGCTGTCAGGCGTGTCGGTGGGTACCGGCGTGTAGCCGCTCGCCCAGCGCGTGTATGCCGTGCTGGTAGCGGTGCGCCAGCCGTGAGGGCAGCCGCAGCGCGGCGGCGATCACGAGCAGGCTGAACGCGAGCGGAATCAGCCCGGACGCCACGACCGCCCAGGTGAACTGCCGCTCGGATGCCACGGCGGCCAGCCATATCGGCCACAGCATCACCGCCAGCACGCCCACCAGGATCAGCGCGATCGTCCTGTCCGATGACTGCATCTCTGCCTCCGTTCCTCGTTGGTCAGCGGCTGGCTGCCTGCAGCATCTCGCGCGCGGCGTCCCGCCCGCGCGGGTCGAGCCGCAGCACGGCCTCGGCCGCGGCGAAGAGGTCGCGCAGCGAGACGATGCCCACCACCTTGCCGTCCTCGCCGACCGGCAGGTGGCGCGCGCGGATGCGCTTCATCGTGTCGGCCGCCCAGACCACATCCGCGTCCGGCGGCGCCAGCGTCACCTGGCGGGTCATCAGCTCGGTCACCGGCCGCTTGCGCACGTCGAGCCCATCGGCGAACGCGAGCAGCAGGTCGCGCTCGGTGAAGATCCCGGCCAGCTCCGGCCCCTCCATCACAAGGCAGGCGCCCACGCGCCGCTCCTTCATCACGCCGGCCGCCGCAACGGCGGTGGTCGCCGGCGAGACCGCAACCAGGTTGGTCTGCATGATCTCGGCGATCCGCACTTGTGCCTCCTGCTACAAGTTACTCACAGGAGTTGTAGCACAGCGTCGCCCGCCGGCAAGGGCCGGCGGGCGGCGCAATTCAGTGGATCAGATGGTCGTGTCCGGCGGGGCCGGCGTGAAGTCGACGTTCTCGTCGAGCGGGGCGACGCCGTGATGCGCGGCCGCGTGGGAGGCGGCGTTCTTGATCCGCTCCGGCTTCCAGACCTGCATCAGGATGTACCAGATCAGTGACAGGAACACCACGCCCAGCGCCCACCACATCGCGAGCCAGTTCAGGTTGGTGGTGTCGTGCGGGGCGGGGTTCAGCGCGCCGTAGAAGCCCAGCACCGGCGTGGCGACGGCCACGATCACGACCAGGTACTGCCACCAGGCGCCCTTGTCCCTGACCAGCAGGCCGATCGCCGCCACCGACAGCGCGATGTAGACGAGCTCGATCGCGAACGACCCGGCCGTGGCCGAGACCAGGAAGGCGCTGAACTCGCGCGACCCGGCGATCGGGATGAAGCGGTCCATGGTGTGGCTGTAGGCGCCGATCAGGATCAGGCCGACGCCGCCCACGACCACCATCAGGTTGCCGACCCAGGGCGTGTTGTGCCGCGAGGTCTTCGCGAACACCGACGGCAGCAGCCCGTCGCGGCCGAGCGCGAAGTAGCCGCGCCCGATGGTGACGCAGAT
>DASUHV010000146.1:0-6075 GCA_036273355.1 Gaiellales bacterium | reverse complement strand
CGGCCACAGCCCGACCAGGAGCGGGATCGGCGACGCCCCGCCCAGCATGTCGAGCATCGCCCGCAGCGGCTCCAGGTCGAACAGCACCTGGGTCATCGCGAACCGCGCACCCGCCTCCACCTTGCGGCGGAACCGATCCAGCTCGACCTCGATGTCATCGGCCGTCGGATTGACCGCGACGCCGGTGAAGAAGCCGGTGGGCGCGTCCAGGGTCTTGCCGGCACGGTCGGTGCCCCCGTTCAGCGCCGACACGATCTCGACGAGGCCGATCGCGTCCACCTGGTAGGCGGCGTCGGAGCCGCCGTGGTCGCCCGGCGGCGGGTAGTCGCCGGTCACCGCCAGCAGGTTCCGGATCCCGCCGGCGTGCGCCCCCAGCAGCTGCGATTCGAGGCCGCGGGCGGTGGTGTCGCGCGGCGTCAGGTGCGGGATCGCCTCCACGCCGAGATGCTGCTGCACCAGCGTGGAGGTCATCAGGGAGCTCATCCGCGCCCGCGCCATCGGGTTGTCGTTGATGTCGAAGAACTCGACGGAGCCCGCGGCATGGATCTCGGCCGCCGTGCCCAGCAGCCGTTCGAGGCTGCCGCCCTTGGGCGGATCCAGCTCGACCGACACCACCCACTCCCCGGCCGCCAGCCGCCGTGCCAGGCGGCTTGCATCGGCCTCCGGAGCGGCCGGCGGTGGCGGCGGCGGCTCCCGGCGCGCGAACGTGTAGCGCGCGGGAAGGTGCTCGTCGACGGCGCGCCGGATGGCCGCGACGTGGTGGGGCTGGGTGCCGCAGCAGCCCCCGACCAGTCGCGCGCCGAGCGCCACCGCCTGCGCGGCGAACTCGGCGGCGTAGGCCTCCGACGCGTCCGGGTAGAGCACCCGGCCGTCCCGGTACATGGGCAGGCCGACGTTGGGCTGCACGGTCAGGGGGGTCGCCGCCGAGCGGCGCATCTCGCGCAGGCCGGTCAGCGCCGACTGCGGTCCCAGGCTGCAGTTGATCCCGACGGCGGCCGCGCCGAGATCTCCCAGCACCCGGGCGGCCTCCTCGCCGCCGGTGCCGGTGACCGTCTCGCCGTCGTCCTGGACCGTGATCTGCGCGATCACCGGCAGGTGCGTCTGCGCGCGCACCGCGTCCAGCGCGACCGTCAGCTCCTCCAGCGACGTGAACGTCTCCAGCACGATCAGGTCGACCCCGCGGCCCTCGAGCACGGCCGCCTGGCGGCCGTACAGCCCGGCGCCGCTGGAGCTGGTGCCGCCGACCACCTCGACCGACGTCCCCAGCGGCCCGATCGACCCGGCGATCAGCACGTCCCGGCCGGCCACCTCACGCGCGTCGCGGGCGATCTTCGCGCCGGCCGCGTTGATCTCGTCGACCTGATGTTCGCACCGGTGCGCACCCAGCTTGACGGGGTTGGCGCCGTACGTGTTGGTCTGGATCACGTCGGCCCCGGCCCGGATGAAGCTCACGTGGGCGGCCAGCACCGCCTCCGGCGCAGCCAGGTTGGCCTCCTCCGGGAAGCGCAGATCGGGGAGCTCGAGCGAGAGCAGCGAGCCCATGCCGCCGTCGCCGACCAGCACCCGCTCCGCCAATCGGCCCGCGACCGTCACACGAGGCGCCTGACGCAGACCGCCGCCAGCGCAGCGGCCACCACGACAAGCAGGATCCGTCGCTCCCGCGAGTCACGCGACCCCAGTGACCACTGCGAGCTCATGGCCGGGACTCTAAACGTCTTCGCGACCCGCGCGGGCCACGTGATCAGCTCACCTATGCGCCGTACTCCAGCGCGTGGCCCTTCAGCTTGTCGTACTCCTCCTGCCCGATCACTCCCGCCTCCAGCAGCCGCTTGCTGTGCTCGATCTGGGAGGCCGCGCTGCGGTTGTAATCGGTCGGGCGGTCGTAGGTGTCGAGCGCCGCCTGGCCCTTGCCGGTGCGGTCGAACCTGCGCTGGGCGATGCCGTCACCGTGGACGTACAGGTAGCTGATCAGGCTGATGATCGGTACGACCAGCCAGAACACGAACCAGACCGCCTTCTTGGGGCCCGACACGTCGTGACGGTGGAAGAGGTCGACGATCACCTGGTAGAGCATGATGAAGTAGACGATCATGAAGAACAGGATCAGCAGCGACCAGAGGAAATCTGCGAGCGACAGCACCGCCATCGAATCCGCCTTTCGGGTGTGAGACCCTGGATGTTTCCACGAATCGCGCGCGCGTGCCTCCTCCGATATGGATGACGGGGCGACGACCGCCAGCCGCTATGGTCGGAAGCGGACATGCTTCTCCTGCTCGCCTTCGTGCTGCTGCTGTTCCTGCCAGGGCCGTGGAACGTGATCGGATTCGTGGTGGCGCTGGCGCTGTTCATCGGCGAGATCGCGTACTGGAACAGCACCGTCAAGGGCCGCCGCGCCCGCGTCGGAGCGGAGACGCTGATCGGCAAGACCGGCACCGTGGTCTCGGAGTGCCGGCCGGACGGGCAGATCAAGCTGCTGGGAACGATCTGGGCGGCGCACTGCGCGACCGGCGCCGCGCCCGGCCAGACGGTGCGGGTGGTCGCGCGCTCGGACCTTGTGCTCGACGTCGAACCTGAGGGGAAGCCATGAACACCACTGAACGACGTGCCGGCACGATCCTGATCGTCGGCTCGTATGACCATGACAGCGGTGCGGCCACGGCGCTGGCGGGGATCCAGTCGCTGGTCGACAACGAGTCCGCCCAGGTGCACGGCGCGACGGTCGTGCGCCGCCACCACGACGGCAAGATCAGCGTCGACGGCGGGCCCGAGGAATCCGGCAAGGCGCCGGTGGGATGGGGTGCGCTGGCGGGAGTGACGGTGGGCATCCTGTTCCCGCCCTCGCTGCTGGCGGGCGCCCTGGTCGGCGGCGGCGTCGGGCTGGGCGTGCGCTCGAAGCGCAACCGCCGCACCAAGCAGCTCTCGGACGCCATCCAAAACACGCTTCCGCCCGGGTCATACGGCGTGATCGCGATCGCCCCGACCGATCAGATCGATGCGCTCGACCGCGTGCTCCGCGACAGCGGGCGGGTCACCAAGAGCGAGGTCGACGACTCGCTGGTGGCCGAGCTGCACGCGCACGCGACTCAGGCCGACGGCGCCTGACCGGCCGTCTGGAATGCGGCCACGGCTGCGGGTAGATCCTCGTAGACGCCGTCGCCGAACGCCTCGGTCAGGCCGAACCGTTCCATCTCGGCCCGCACCCGCGGCGTGACCTCGGCCAGCACCAACCGCACCCCGCGCGCCGCCAGCTGGTCGTGCGTCTCCCGCAGGGTCTGAGCGGCCGAGTAGTCGATGTCGCCGATTGCCTCGGCGTCCACGCAGATCCAGCGCGGAGGGTCCCCGGCACCGCCCAGCGACAGCGTGCGCACCTGGTCGGCGAACCGGTTCGCGTTCGCGTAGTAGAGGTTGGCGCCGAAGCGGTAGACGGCGAGGCCGGGCACGGCCTGCGCGGCCTGCTCGAGCGGCCGCTCCTTCCACGAGCCGTCCGCGTCGCGCACCATCACCGCATCGCTGGGCTTGTAGCTGAAGCGCAGGTGGTCGAGGATCGAGAGCACGATCGCGAGCAGGATGCCCTGCTCGACGCCCACGACCACCACCACCACGGCGGTGATCGTGGCCACGATGAACTCGTCGGGCCGCAGCCGGTAGATCTGCTGCATGCTCTTGACCGCGATCAGCTCGATCCCGATCAGGAACACCACCGTCGACAGCACCGCCTCGGGCATGTACTGGAGCGGCCTGGTCAGGAACAGCAGCACCACCAGCACCACGCCGGCACAGGTCAGCGATGCCAGCTGGCTGCGACCCCCGGCACCGTCCACCATCTGCGTCTTGGTGGGGCTGCCGTTGACCACGAAGGTGCCCGACACCCCGGCGGCCGCGCTGGCCAGGCCCAGGCCGACAAGGTCGACGTCCTCGCTGAACCGGTCGCCGTACTTGGCGGCGAACGCGCGCGACGTGGCGGCGCTCTGGGCCAGGATCACGATGAAGATCGAGAACGCGGTGGCGGCCAGCGCCGGCGCGTCGGAGCCCCAGTTGACGTCCGGCAGGCCGAGGTTGGGCAGACCGCCGGGGACGTGTCCGAGCACCGCCACGCCGTGGCTCTGGAAGTCGAACACCTTGCTCAGGACGATCGAGCCGACCACGGCGATCAGGGCGCCGGGCACGACCTTCTCGACGTACTTGGTGCCCAGGATCACGACCGCCACGCCGATCGACACGCCCAGCGTCCAGCCGCTCGTGTCACCGACGTTCTGAAGCGTTCCCCACAGCTTGTGCAGCGTGCCGCCGGTGCCGGACGCGACGCCCAGCATGCCGCCCACCTGGCCGGCGGCCACCTGGATGCCGACGCCGGTCAGGAAGCCGACCAGCACGGTGCGGGACAGGAAGTCGGCCAGGAACCCGAGGTGCACCAGCCGGGCCACGATCAGGTAGAGGGCGGCCAGCAGGGCGACCAGGCCGGCCAGCGCGACGTACTGGGCGGAGCCGGTGGCGGCCATCCCGGCCAGGCCGGCGGCCAGGATCGCAGCCGACGCCGAGTCGGCGCCCACCACCAGATGGCGCGACGAGCCGAACAGCGCGAACACGGCCAGCGGCAACAGGATCGTGTAGAGGCCGGTGATCACGGGCGTGCCCGCGATCTTCGTGTAGCCCATCGTCTCGGGTATGGCCAGCGCAGCCAGGGTCACCCCGGCCAGCACATCCGCGGGGACGCGCGCACGGTCGAGCGGGGTGATGCCCTCGAACACGGGAATCGGGAACCGTCTCGCTTTGCTTGCGGTGGCTATCGGCGTCTCCAGATGTTCACAGTCCGGGCAATACTTTCATTGTTGCGCCCGCCGGGACAGGGTGGACGTTCACCCGGACGGGATGACGGGCGCCGCCGCAGGTGCGCGAGGCTTTGGCACCGTCCCCAGAGGAGACCAGACCATGCCGTTGACGCACCCGAAGGGCCCGCCGCCCCGATCGCGCGACCTGTCACCGCCCCCGCTGTTCACGATCGAGGGCGACAACATCCCCCGCCACACGCTCCCGGCCGGGCAGCTTCCGCCGGACGTCGCCCGCCAGGTGATCAGTGATGAGCTGATGCTGGACGGCAACGCCCGCCTCAACCTGGCCACCTTCGTGACGACGTGGATGGAGCCGCAGGCGCGAGAGCTGATGGGTGCCTGCCTCGACAAGAACATGATCGACAAGGACGAGTACCCGCAGACGGCCGAGCTCGAGATGCGGTGTGTGAGCATCCTCAGCGACCTCTGGCACGCCCCGCCGGCGGCCGCCGCCACCGGCTGCTCCACGACCGGCTCCAGCGAGGCCGCGATGCTGGGCGGCCTGGCGCTGAAGCGGCTCTGGCAGCAGCGCCGCCAGGCTGAGGGCAAGCCGGCCGACAAGCCCAACCTGGTGATGGGCATCAACGTCCAGATCTGCTGGGAGAAGCTCGCCAACTACTGGGACGTCGAGATGCGGCTGGTGCCGATGGAGGGCAACCGCTTCACGCTCTCCCCCGAGGAGGCCGTCAAGCTCTGCGACGAGAACACGATCGGCGTCGTCGCCATCCTGGGCTCGACGTTCGACGGCTCCTACGAGCCGATCGCCGAGATCTGCAAGGCGCTGGACGACCTGCAGGAGCGCACCGGCCTGGACATCCCCGTGCACGTCGACGGCGCGTCGGGGGCGTTCATCGCTCCCTTCATCGACACCGGCCTGGAATGGGATTTCCGGCTGCCGCGGGTGGCCTCCATCAACGCCTCCGGACACAAGTACGGCCTCGTCTATCCGGGCGTGGGCTGGATCGTGTGGCGCGACGCGAAGGCGCTGCCAGAGGACCTGATCTTCTGGGTCAACTATCTCGGCGACAACATGCCGACGTTCGCCCTCAACTTCTCCCGGCCCGGCGCCCAGGTCGTGGCGCAGTACTACAACTTCCTGCGCCTCGGCTTCCGCGGCTACCAGCGCGTGCAGGCCTACGCCCGGGAGGTCGCCACGAGCCTGTCCGGTCAGATCGCCGAGCTCGGCCCGTTCGAGCTGATCACCAGGGGCGACGAGCTACCGGTGTTCGCCTTCAAGCTGCGCGAC
>DASUHV010000145.1:0-2865 GCA_036273355.1 Gaiellales bacterium | reverse complement strand
GCGGACGGTGGCTGCGGCCGGGATCGGCGACGGCGCGGCCATGGGTACGGCCGGCGGGGTGGCGGCGTCCAGCAGCCGCCCGGCCACCGCCATCCCGTCGGCGCCGGCGTGGAACTGGGACGCCAGGTTGCGCAGCGGCAGGTACAGCTCGGGCGCCAGCAGCAGCACCGTCAGCGCCGCTTCGAATCCGATGTCGCCCTCAACGAGCCGCACTCCCACGGTGACCGCGATCAACGCGACCCCCAGCGTGGCCGCCAGATCGAGCACGGCACCGGACAGGAAGGCGAGCCGCAGCGTCTCCATGGTCGCCTTGCGGTACCGCTCACCGACCTGGTCGATGCGTTCCGCCTGGGCCTCGCCGCGGTTGAAGGCACGCAGCGTCGGCAGGCCTCGCACGACGTCGAGGAAGTGCGACGACAGCAGCGACAGCTCCTGCCAGCGCGCCAGCGCGCGGCGCTCGGTGGTGCGGCCGATCAGCCACATGAAGACCGGCACCAGGGGCAGCGTGAGCAGCATCAGCAGGGCGGACAGCGGGTCGATCGCGGCCACCAGCACCAGCACCGCCGTCGGCACCACAGCGGCCAGCACCAGCTGTGGCAGCAGGCGCGCGAACACTGTCTCGAGCGCGTCGATACCCGCGACCGCCGCCACGGCCAGCTCGGCATCGTCCTGCGCATCGAGGCCGGCGGGGGTGTCGCTCAGCCGGCTCCGGACCAGGTCGCCGCGAAGCGCGCCCAGCACGTCGGCTGCCGCCAGTCGCCCGACCACGTCGAATCCCCAGGCGGCGGCCGCCCGCGCGGTCACAACGATGCACAGCGCGACCAACGGGACGGAGAGTGCACGTGGCGCGGCGCCGTCGAACGAGCGCGCGGCGATGTGCGCGATCAGCACGGCCTGGGCCAGCACCAGCAGCGCCGCGACGATCCCGAGCGCGGCATCGACCGCCAGCGCGAGGCGTGAGCCGCGCGTGCGCCGCAGCAACCGGGGGTCGATCCGCCGCGGCCTCACTGTCGTCGGCACCGGCATGGCGGCACGCTACCGGGCGCCGGACGCCGTGCTTTCACCCCGATCGGACGAGGCAAGCACGGTCCTCTGTGACCGAGCTCGCCACGTGGCCGTGACGGTTCCATTGCGAGCAAAGCCGCAACGATCCGCACCGCGACGTACCGATCTCAGCCCCGACCGCAACGATTCCAACCACCCGGCCGCCACAACGATCACGGCTCCCGTCCGGCCTCCCGCCCAACCACGCGGCCGCGCATCACAACCCGGAGACGACCCGTCACAGCTCCGCGCCGAACCTTTCACGTGGGCCGAGTGGGTGTCAAACCCCTGATCGGGCGGCCGGGACGTCACGCGATCGTGCGGGCGGTGTGACAGGGGTGACGGGCGTGCGACGTCCGGGTCACGGAGCGCTGGACAGCGATGCCCCACGTCGCGGTGTGCGACTCGCCGGGCGCCAGCCGCACCAGGCTCTCGCCGCTGCGAAACGCGTTGGGCGGGCACGACATCGGCTCGACCGCGAGCGCCCGGCGGGCGACGTCCGGCAGCGGGTCGCCGCTGAACACCATCACGTACGGGTACGCCTCGTCCATCCACAGCGTTCGCGCGGCGCCTGACGCCGGGTCCCACAGCTCGACGCGGGCCACGCCGTCGGCGTCCCGCTCCAGGTCGGTGAAGGCGTTGTCGAGCACGAGACCGCCGATCGCCCGCCGTGTGCGGAAGTCGTAGTCGGTGCCCGCGACCGGCGCCGAGCCCGTCGGCAGGCTGCGCTCGTCCGACCGCAGCACCGTGCCGGCGGGAATCCGCAGCTCCAGCGTGTCCACGGTTCCCGTGCCTGCCGTCAGGTAGGGGTGGGCGCCGCAGCCGTACGGGCAGTCGCGATCGCCGACGTTGGTCGCGGTCGTGCGCACCGTCAGGCCCGCGTCCGAGAGCGAGTACTCGATCGACAGCGTCAGCGAGAACGGGTACCCCGGCTGCGGATGCACGACGTGCGCCATCACCACCCGGTCGGGCTCATGCCCCGCCGCCGTCCAGGCGGCCCAGCGGACGAGCCCGTGGATCGCGTTTCGGTTCGGCACCTCGTCCAGGGGCAGCGAATGGCTGACGCCGTCGAAGTCGTAGCGCCCGTCCTCGATCCGGTTCGGCCACGGGATCAGCACCTGGCCGCGGCCGGACGTGCACGTGCCGTCGACCGGATAGCCGTCCAGCACGTCCGCGCCGCCGACGGTGTAGGAACGCAGCCCGCCGCCGACCTCGACCACGACCAGGCGCTGGTCGCCCAGCGCGACCTCGAACTGCCTGCCCGAGGGCAGCACCACGTCGCCCGCGGTCACCGCATCACTCCGTCCACCAGTCCTGGACGGTCTCGCCGTCGCCGCCCTCGGGACGATCGGATCCGATCGCGACCACCTCGAGCCCGTCCGGGCCGGCCTCCAGCGCGCGCAGGGTGGACGGCGCGATCCGTACCAGATCCCACGGCTTGAGGTCGATGATGTCGTCGCCGAGCTTGATCCGGCCGGAGCCGGCCGTGACGAGGTATGCCTCCTCCTGCTCGCGGTGCCGGTGGCCGAGGGTGTTGCGGTGGCCCGGCTTGTAGCGAAGGACGCTGACGCCGAGGTGCTCGGAGTCGAGGTGCTTGCGGCCGAACCGCGCCTCGACGCCGTCGCGCCCTGCGGCGGAGTCCTCGAGGTCGTTCATGTTGACGATCGTGTAACCAGCCATTCGATGCCTCCTGCATTGTGAAACCACCGCAGCCTAGTGCCAACGTCGTGCGATCCGGGCACCGCCCGCAGGCCGCGCGCGGCGGTAGTCTCCGCCTCGCCGATGACCGCGACCGCGATCGCTGCCGCCGAGTCGCCCGAG
>DASUHV010000144.1:0-7848 GCA_036273355.1 Gaiellales bacterium | reverse complement strand
CCGGGCCGATCGCGATCCCGTAGCCGTAGTGCCCGCGGTCTCCCTCCTGGTCGTCCTCGACGTGCGGCGCCAGCATCATCGCCCAGCTCTCGGCCGACAACAGCCGTTCGTCGCGGGTCATCAGCGCCCGCAGGTAGATCGCGAGATCGCCGCCGCTCGAGCAGATGCATCCGTCGGCCTCGGCGCTGTCGATCCAGGTGGCCGGCACCAGCCCGTGCTCGGGCCGCCACGGCCGGTCGTCGAAGGCCGGCACGGTGGCCTGGGCCAGCCGCGGCCGCATCTCCTGGACGATCCACGGCTCCGACTCGTCCATCCCCAGCGGCTCCAGGATCCGCTCGCGCACCAGCCGCGGGTAGCCACGGCCGGACACGCGCTCCAGCATCCAGCCGATCACCCGGTAGCCGACGTTCGAGTACCAGAGGTGCTCCCCGGGGGCGAACCCGACCTCGGTGTCGGCCAGCGCCACGACGTCGTAGTTGGATCCGGTCGCGATCTCGGCGCCCTGGATCAGCCCGGATGAGTGGGTCAGCAGGTGGTGCAGCGTGATCGGCGCCGTCGTCCCGCCCACGGCGAACCAGGGCAGCACGTCGGTGACCGGCCCGTGCAGGTCGAGCAGGCCCCGCTCGGCCAGCTGCAGCGCCACGATCGCGGTGAAGGACTTGCCGATCGAGCCGAACTGGAACATCGTTCCGCCGGGGACGCCGTAGGTGCGCGAGGCCAGCGTCCGCTCGCCGTCGGTGACCGCCACGGCCATCGATGAGGCAGCACCCGTTGCCAGCACCGTTTCGGCGTACGCATCCAGGCTGTCTGCGAGCTCGTCGGCCACCGCGCCAGCCTACCGATTGACGCGAGTAGACTGACGCCTGCATGGCCACCGCCGCCCGCCTGGACACGCTCGCCGAGATCCGCGAGAAGGTGCTCGCCAACGAGCGCCTCGACTTCGACGACGGCGTGACGCTGCTCGAGACGGACGATCTCACCGGCCTCGGCGAGCTGGCCGACACCGCCCGGCGCGTGCGCGGCGGCACCGATGAGGTGTTCTTCGTCAACAACCTGTACCTGAACTTCACGAACGTGTGCCGCGTGAAGTGCAAGTTCTGCGCGTTCGCGGTCACCGGCAAGCAGCCTTCGGCCTACACCTGGGAGATCGACAAGCTCGTGGAGCACGCCGTCGAGGTGCACGAGCGCGAGCAGTACAGCGAGATCCACATGGTCGGCGGCGAGAACCCGCACCTGGAGTACAGCTACTACATCGACCTCACGCGGGAGCTGCACAACGCGTTGCCCGACGTGCACCTGAAGCTCTACACGGCGTCCGAGATCCACCACATGCACAAGCTGTCGGGGCTGCCGCACGCGCAGATCCTGGCCGAGCTGCAGGAGGTGGGGCTGGGCTCGCTGCCGGGCGGCGGCGCGGAGGTGTTCGCCGACCGTGTGCGGCGGCTGGTGGCCCCGGGCAAGGAGCATCCCGACAACTGGATCGCGACCCACCGCGCCGCCCACGGCATCGGCATGCCCACCCACTGCACCATGCTCTACGGGCACGTCGAGAACTACGAGGAGCGGGTCGATCACTGGATGCGGCTGCGCGACCTGCAGGACGAGACGGGCGGCTTCCTGGCCTTCGTGCCGCTGCCCTTCCACCCCGAGAACACCGTCTTCCAGCGCCGCGGCTGGCGCTTCTCGACCGGCTATGACGACCTCAAGATGGTGGCCGCCTCGCGGCTGATGCTGGACAACATCCCCAACATCAAGGCCTACTGGATCATGCTATCGACGCCGGTGGCGCAGGTCGCCCTGCACTACGGCGCCAACGACATCCAGGGCACCGTCATGGAGGAGCAGATCGCCCACGCCGCGGGCGCCGTCACTCCCCAGGAGGAGAAGGTGCAGAGCCTGGTGGCGCTGATCCGCGACGCCGGCCGGATCCCCGTGCAGCGCGACACGCTGTACAACGTGGTGCGCACCTTTGCTTAGGCTGGGGCGGATCAGCTACGCCAACATGGCGCCGGTGTTCTACGAGCTGGACGGCGAGGGCCTGGAGCAGGTCAGCGGCGTGCCCACCACGCTGAACCGGATGCTGATGGCGGGCGAGATCGACGTGGCGCCGATCAGCTCGATCGAGTACGCGCGACACGCCGACAAGCTACGGCTGCTGCCGCGCCTGTGCGTGTCCACCGAGGGCGCCGTCGACTCGATCCAGCTGATCACGCGAAAGCCGATCGAGCAGGTGCGCTCGGTCGCGGTCACGCCAGAGAGCGCGACCTCGGTCGTGCTGACGCGGGTGCTCCTGGGCGAGGTGGAGCTGGTGCCGCTCGACCAGCCGGCCGACGCCCGCATGCTGATCGGCGACGCCGCGCTGCAGAGCGCCTTCGACGATCCCACGCCGCACTACGACCTGGGCCGGCTCTGGCAGGAGCGCACCGGGCTGCCGATGGTGTACGCCGTCTGGGCCTGCCGGCAAGGCGTCGAGGACGGCCTCGAGGAGCTGGAGCGGGCGCACCTGCGCGCGCTGGCCGTGTCCCGCTCCGAGCCGGAGGCGCTGGCGCGCAGGGCATCCGCCGAGTACGGCTGGCCGGCCGGCTTCCTGGCCCGCTACTTCGAGAAGCTGCGCTACCACTTCGGCCCGCGCGAGCGGCAGGGGCTGGTGCGGTTCTTCGAGCTGGCGCACCTGGCCGGCGAGCTTGAGACGGTGCCGGAGCTGCACTTCGTGCAGGGCGTTCGCACCGAGGCGTGAAGCCGGCTACGCCGGCTTGAACGGCAGCACCAGCGGCTGCCAGGTGTCCAGAGGCCGGCCGGCCGTGGCATCGATCGCGCGCAGCGTGATGGTGCGGTCGGCAGCACCCGGCGGGTCGATCTCGATCAGCCCGGCGCCGGAGACGTTCAGCTTGTAGCGCGACCGGTCGACGTTCGGGTCGCCCGGGGCCGCGCCCGACCACAGCTCGCAGCGGATGCCCGCACACGTGAACTCGGTGATCCGCATGCTGGCTGCCTCGGGCCGGCCCTCCGGGTCGGGGTGCTCGTCGATCCGCAGCGAGTGGCAGTCGCCGCTCACGATCAGCACGCGCTTGCCGCGCAGCTGGGCGTCCATGAAGGCGCTCAGCACGCGGCGGTACTCGTGCGGCCAGCTGTAGATGTAGTTGTCGTGCTGGACGCGGCCGCTACGGGGATTGACGCGGGTGCCGAACGTGTCACCGCTGAAAACGACGAACATCGAGGCGTCGCTGGTGCGCAGGATCTGCTCCATCCAGGTCCGCTGCTCGATCCCCAGCTTCGTCTTGCCGGGCACGTTCGGGCTCGCGGCCGGGTCGCAGTAGCGGCGGCCGTCCAGCGTCAGGCAGTGCACGTCGCCGGCGCGGACGTCGAAGTAGCCGCGCCGCTCGGAGTCGGCCGAGATCCGGTTCCACAGGTGCCACGTCCACGGCAGCAGCGTCGTTCGGTCGGCGTTGTTGTTGGGGCCGTACTCGTGGTCGTCCATGATGAACCCGACCGGGACGCGCTGCCGCAGGGCGACGAACCCGGGGTCGGCCAGGAACCGCTGGAAGCGGTCGGCGAAGAACTCGGGGGAGCGGCTGTAGCTGGCGTCGTTGAGGTTGCCGGCGTAGCCGAAGTCGCCCTCGAAGACCATCGCGGCCGGCGTCCTGGTGGCCGCCTCCAGCAGCCGCTGGTAGCCCTGGTTGCGCGCCGGGCCGATCAGCTTGTAGCAGCTGGCGCCGAGCAGCGTGAGGCCGTCCGTGTGCCCGGTCAGCCGGACGTCGTGCAGCGGTGTGACCGTCTCCGCCGCGCCCGTCAGCGATCGCAGACGCACGCGCCAGCGGACGTCGCCATCCGCCCGGATCTGGTGGAGCGCGGTCAGCGGGAACCCGTCGACGACCTGTTCCGGGCTGTGATCGAACCCGCCGCCTGCCACCGACCACTCGAACCTGATGCGCGCCGGGTAGGCGCTCCACACGCGCATGCGCACGTCGTGAGCGCCGTCCAGGCGGGAGCTGGGGATGCCCGAGATCAGCACCGGCGCGACCGGGCTGGTCGGCTGGGGCTGCGCGTCGGTGGCGACGGTGTGGCTGTGCACCTCCAGCCGGCATGGCCGCAGGCTGAGCGGGTGCACGGCCAGGACGCCGGGGTTCCCGGCCGCGGCCGCCACCGGCCCCGAGACCTGCCAGTCGGCCTCCGAGCCGTCTGCCCGCCAGGCCCTCGCCCAGACGCGACCGCCCTGGTAGCGGACGTCCAGCACGTGGCGCGTGCCCGCCGTCACCGCGTCGGTGCCTCCGCTGGCAACGGTGCGGCGGCCGTCGAAGGCGTACTCAGCGATCACCAGCTGGCCGCCCTCGATGGTCACTCCCGCGAACGCATGGGGCCCGGTTGACCGCAGCAGCAGCCCGGGCCGCAGGCTGGCGTCCGTGACGGCGAACTCGAGCCGCTGGGCCCCGTCCGCGTGCACCGCGTCCAGCAGCTGCACGGGCATCGGCTGGTCCGCGGCGGTGGTGTGCACGCCCGCGGGCACCGTCAGCACCGCCGGGCCGGCGTCGACCATCAGCGGCCCCTGGAGAGGAGCCCACCGCGGTCCCCATCCGTCCGGGCCGCTGAACGAGCTGCGGAGACGAAAGCGGCTCGGCGCCGGCCCCGGAGGCGGAGACACCGTGGTACCACCGCCGCCGAGCAGCTGTCTGACGGTGATCCCTGCCGCGGCGGCGCCGGCCAGCGCCAGCAGGCCGGCTCGCGTGTACCGCCGACCGGTCATCGCAGCGGCTCGCTCGTGCAGCGGTACCCGGGGACGTCGTCGGGGCGCGGTGCGTCGGCCCCGGCACCGGCCACCGCGAACACGGAGACCGGCCCGACCTGCTCGCGCAGGCTCAGCTCGGGCAGCTGCATCAGCCGCTTCGCCTGATCTGGCCGGGCCAGGACGTAGTCGATCGACCACCGGCGCAGCAGGGCGGCGTTGGCGGCCGGGTCGGCGTAGAAGCGCCGGGCGCGGGCCTCGATGTCGAGCGCCTCGGCGAGCAGAGCCGGCCGCAGGAACACCATCAGCCCCTCCTGCATGCTGGCGCGGCCGGTCAGCGCCTGGAACGACCCGCGCGTCTTCGTGGGAGTCAGCAGCCGGGTGTTGCATGGCGTGGCGACACGCGCCGCCTCGATCATGGCGGAAGACGCGGGCCCGCCGTGGACGCCCGCGGTCAGCCCGTTCCAGCCGATGCCGGCGACGACCAGCACCGGCAGCGCGGCCGCGCAGAGGGCGGGCAGCCGCGGGCGCAGCCGGCCGGTGCGGCCGAACAGGGCGTTCACGCCGGCCGCCCCGAGCACCAGCAGCGGCAGGCCGGCGTACTCGAACACGCGCCGGTCTCCGAACGTCGCCGGCACGTAGTAGGCGTAGCGGGCCGAGAACAGCAGCTCGATCGCGTACAGCGACGCAAGCGCGAACAGCGCGGCCGCCACCGCCAGCCGCTCCGGCCGGCCACCGAGCAGCACGGCCGCCAGGCCCAGCAGCCCCAGCGCCAGCAACGGCAGCACCAGCGTGCGGCCGTGGGCCGGCAGCCCGGTGGCCGTCGAGTAGAGGTTGCGCGCGGCCGTGACCGGTGGGGTGTAGAAGCGACGACGGGACTTCGGGATCGGCGTCTTCTTGAGACCGAGCAGCGCCGCGGTGGGGTCGTAGCGCCCGTTGACGGCCCGGTAGGGCGAGCCCGACGCGCCCTGGAACCCGAGGTCACCGCCTGCCAGCACGAGCGCCATCGCCGCGACCGCGAGCCCGCCCACCGCCGTGGCGATGCTCCAGCGCGCGATCGCCCGCCAGCGGCCGCTGCGGACGGCGGCGGCCAGGGCGTAGCCAACCATCAGCGGTGCTATCGCGATCACCGCCACGAGGTGCGTCAGCGCCGCCGCGCCGATCAGCGCGCCCGTCGCGACGGCTCTGGGCAGGCCGGCGCCCGCGTCGCCTCGCAGCAGCGGCACGGCCAGCACCAGCGCTGCCAGCATACACATGCGGCCGCTGTCCTCGGTCTGGAAGAAGGTCAGCTTGTGAACGATGTCCGCATCGAGTACGAGGCCCCCCGGCCACGCGTGGTCCGTCAGGGCCAGCAGCGGCAGGGCGGCGGCGCACCAGCGCAGGCCCAGCTCCCAGCCCAGCGCGAACATGCCGGCGGCGAACCCCACCGCCGAGATCCAGAGCGCCGCCGCCATGGCCGAGAACGGGTGGTCGCGGAGCACGAACGAGAGGCCGCCGTCGAAGGAGTTCGCGCCCAGCTTGCTGATCGCGGGGGCGTGCAGCGCTCCCCACTGCAGCACCGTCGACGGGACGCGGCCGGCGTCGGCGAACTCGAGGCCGTCGCTCCAGTACCTCCAGCCGCCGGCGGAGGCGTCGACCGGGATCCTCAGCCGCGCGATCGCGATGACGGTCACCGCCAGCAGTCCGAAGGCGACCACGGGCCAGCCCGCCCGCGCCTCGTCGCGTAGGCCCCCCAGCAGCTCGCGGAGCGGCGTTCGCCGCAGCGTCCACGCCAGCAGCAGGCAGCTCACCGTCGCCAGCAGCAGCGCCAGCGACCACGGCCGCAGCAGGTGCACGAGCGCCAGCGCGGTTGCCGGCCACAGCACCATCGCGTACCCGAGTCCGAACACCCCCGCCAGGCGGGCGGGGATCGAGCTGTGACCGGCCGGGAGCGCCGCCAGCGTGGCGATCGCACCGCACGCGAGGATGACGAGGACGGTCGCTGCGGCGAGGATCACTCACGGGAGCGTACCGCCCGGGGGTGGCCGAAGATGTCACGGAGGACCTGTGCGCGACAGGTCCCACCGCCGGTCGCCGAACGAGCACGAGGCGACCAGCGTGCCGGATCCCGCGGCGATGACGCCGGGCTTGGCGAGCACGACGTCCACGCCGGCCGGTGGCGGCCCGCCGGCCAGCGTCGCCGCGACCGCCCGGCGCCGCGCGGCCAGGTCGGGGATGCGGTCGTGCAGCCAGCTGCGGAACCGCACGTTGGCCGACGCCGTGCGCAGGTAGTAGAACTCGGCGCCGCTGCGGGCGAACAGCCGCAGGCTGAGCATGTCGGCGGCGGGCTCGGGGGCGATCACGGCCACCCGCGTGTCCGCATCGATCGGCAGCGAGCCGCAGTCCAGCAGCGGCGAGACCGGGTCGCGCCAGATGCTGGCGGAGGCGAGCACCGTCGACCCCAGCGCGAGGCAGGCCAGCAGGGCGGCCGCTGCCAGGGCGGCTGCCGGCCTGCGCCGGCCCGCGGCCGTGACCAGCGCGTCCGCGCCCGCGCCGGCCGGGACGCAGAGCGCGAGCACCAGGAACGGCATGTAGCGCGGCCAGCCGACGAGCGCGGCCGGGATGCCGCCGGTGTCGACATGCGACGCCAGCAGCCCCGCGACGACCGCCAGCCCCGGCACCGCCACCAGGGCCAGCGAACGGGACAGCGCCGGGCGCCGCTCCCGGGACAGCACGGCCATGCCAGCGACCGCCAGCGGCAGCGTCAGGCCCAGGGCGGCGAGCGACTGGCCGGCGCTGGGCGTGCCCGCATCGAACTCCGTGGTCTGGACGAAGCCGTGGTAGCGGAGATAGGCGAGACCGAGCGGGACCAGCCACGGCG
Source organism: Gaiellales bacterium (assembly GCA_036273355.1). GTDB lineage: Bacteria > Actinomycetota > Thermoleophilia > Gaiellales > JAICJC01 > JAICYJ01. Next base: position 268 of record DASUHV010000144.1, on the reverse strand, counting down.
CCACGACGGCCGCTCCCGCCGGCGCCGCCCGCCACGCGTCGCGGCAGCGGTCCATGACGGCGAGCACCGCCACCCAGGCGGCGCACAGCAGGCCGGCCGGCGGGGCGATCAGGAACACCAGGCCGCCGGCGGCACCGACCGCCCACCACAGCGCCGCCCGGCCCGAGATCGCCCGCAGTGCCAGCCACAGCACGATCGGCACGAGCGCCAGCCCCAGGTCGCGCGGGATCATCGGCGGCAGGAACGTTGTTGCCGGCGTCAGGGCCGG
>DASUHV010000143.1:0-8068 GCA_036273355.1 Gaiellales bacterium | reverse complement strand
TGCTGTTCATGACCGCGGGCTACGAGCACGGCAACGGCTCGGGCGACAGCTACCAGACGATGCAGCTGCGCCTCTACCAGGGCTACGCAGCGGTCGGGTCGCAGATCGGCGCGGACGTCGTCCCGGTCGGCGTCGCCTGGGAGGAAGCGCACCTGCGGCAGCCCGATCTCGGCCTGTGGTCGTGGGACGACACGCACCCCAGCACCGCGGGCTCCTACCTGGATGCCTGCACGTTCTACGCGGCGCTGACCGGCCGCACGCCCGTGGGCAACCCCTACACGGCCGGCCTCGACCCGAGCCAGGCCAGGTTCCTGCAGCAGACGGCGGCCGGCGCTACGGCATGAGGTCGCGCCGGGCCACGTTCAGCGCCACCGCGCGCTCGAGCGCGGCCGAGCGGGCGTCCTCGAGCTTGGTCGAGAACTCCTCGTCGGCGGGGTCGAGCCGGCCGATCCGCTGCGAGTGCTCGCCGGGCCGCACCAGCTCCACCACGGTGCCCTGGGGCGTGGCCCGGATCGCCACCCGCCACTCGGCCAGCTCACGCCGGCGCCGCGCCCGCCGCGCCCAGATCGCCGTCACCGGCACGGACACCACGGCCAGCATCATCACCGCGTAGGGGATCACCGTTTCCACGCTGCCTCTACGGTAGCGCGCCGGTTGCGTCCGGTTCGGAATTGACCGTTACGTGAGGGCTTCACTACCATGTGACCACTGGAAGTGCAGACGTCGGGAGTTCCCGGCACACGCATCAAGAGAGGCGGAGGGACCGGCCCTGTGAAGCCTCGGCAACCGAACCGCCGCTGCGGGGACGGTGCCCCATCCGGCGAGGCGACCGCCTCGAAAGATGTGAACCGGCCGATCTGATCGGCCCATCCCGGGAGAATCGACAATGTATGCAACGCATCTCGTCTGCAAGGGCTGTGGCTCACAGCACCCACTGGAGGCGCGCTTCGCCTGCGACAGCTGCTTCGGCCCGCTCGAGGCGGCCTACGACCGCGACGCGATCGCGGCCGGCGTCACCCGCGAGCTGATCGAGTCCGGCCCCTCGACGCTCTGGCGGTGGGAGTCGTTCCTGCCGGTGCGCGCTCCCGGCCGCGGGCTGCCGGTCGGCAACTCGCCGCTGATCCGGGCCGATCGCCTGGCCGCCGAGCTGGGCCTGGACTGCGAGCTGTACGTCAAGACCGAGACCTCCAACCCCACCCACTCGTTCAAGGACCGGGTGGTGGCGGTGGCGGCGGCCAAGTCGGTCGAGCTCGGCTACGAGGCGCTCGCGTGCGCCTCGACCGGCAACCTGGCGGGGGCAACAGCCGCGGCCGGGGCCGCGCTGGGGCTGCCCACCTACATCTTCGTGCCCAGCGACCTCGAGCCCGAGAAGATCATCGCCGCCGCCGCCTACGGCGCCACCGTGTTCGTCGTGGACGGCACCTATGACGACGTCAACCGGCTCTGCTCGGAGCTCGCCTACGACCGGCCGTGGGCCTTCGTCAACGTCAACATGCGCGCCTACTACGCGGAGGGGTCGAAGACGATCGCGCTGGAGACGGCCGAGCAGCTGGGCTGGCGCGTGCCCGACCGGGTGATCGCGCCGATCGCCTCCGGCTCGCTCTACACGAAGATCCTGCAGGGCTTCGAGGAGGGCCGCTCAGCCGGGCTGCTGGACGATGGCCCGGATCCGGTCATGCACGGCTGCCAGGGCGCCGGCTGCGCGCCGGTGGCGACCGCTTTCGCCGGCGGCTCCGACCAGGTCGTCCCGGTCAAGCCGACCGGCATCGCCAAGTCGCTCGCGATCGGCAGCCCCGCCGACGGCGTCTTCGCGCTGGAGGTGGCCCGCCGCACCGGCGGCTCGATCGAGGCCGTCGACGACGAGCAGATCGTGGAGGGCATCAGCCTGCTGGCGGCGGCCACGGGCGTCTTCACCGAGACGGCCGGCGGCGTCACCGCCGGCGTTCTGCGCAAGCTGGCCGAGCGGGGCGAGATCGGCGCGGGGGAGACGGTGGTCGTCTACATCACCGGCGACGGCCTGAAGACGATCGACGCTGTGCGCCCGTCCGTTCGCACGATCGCGGTGTCGCCCGACCCCGACGACGTGGATGCGGCGCTGGAGCGGCGCCTGGCCTCCGCCTGACCGAATCGCGGGCCGGACCAACCGGCGGCTGGTGATCCGGCCCGCAGATGGATGATCGGCGGCGCGCGGCTGCGGCGCCTCACGGCACGGGTGGTTCTCCCTCCCCGGATCGGAGGAGCGCGGCCTACGCGCTTTCGCGCACCTCGGCATGCCCGCCCTGCACGCTCACGTCGAACCGCCGCCCCAGGGCCTCGATGCCGCGCAGCTCCAGCCGCCGGCAGGCCTCGGGCAGCACCGCGTCGACGTGCAGCCGCCCGTCGGCCGGGTCCGGCCGCAGGCCCAGCATGCAGGTCAGGAACAGCACCGGCGCGCCGGCCGCCCAGGCCTGCGGCGAGCAGGCGGTGGGGTATGCCACCGGGAACGGCGTCATCCCGCGGCGGTAGCCCGCGAACACCTCCGGGAGCCGGTAGTCGAAGTGGCGGGCGGCCGTCAGCATGTCGCTGGCGATCCGGTTCGCGTACTGGCGGAAGCCGTAGCGCACCAGGCCGGCGGTGAGCAGGCTGTTGTCGTGCGGCCAGACGGTGCCGGTGTGGTACCCGATCGGGTTGAAGCCGCGGTCGCGGTCGGACATGGTGCGCACGCCCCAGCCCGAGTTGAGCGTGTCAGACATCAGCTGCTCCGCCACTGCCGCGGCGCGCGGCTCGTCCACGATGCCCGACCACAGCAGGTGGCCGATGTTGGAGCAGAGCGAGTCGATCTGGCGCTTCTCGTTGTCGAGTCCCAGCACGAAGTAGCCGTCGCCGTTGCGCTCCGAGAAGAAGGCCTGGTTGAAGGAGGCCTTCAGCTGCGCGGCCTCGCGCTCGAGCCGGTCCGCGAGCTCCGGGTCGCCCCACACGTGGCGGCACAGCTCGGCCACGCGTACGCGGGCGTCGTAGGCGTAGCCCTGCACCTCGGCGGCGGCCACCGGCGTGCGCGCCACGGTGCCGTCGTGGTAGCGCATCGAGTCCCACGAGTCCTTCCAGGTCTGGGACTCGAGGCCGCGCCGCGACCGGCGGTGGTACTCGATGAACCCGTCTCCGTCCAGGTCGCCGTACTCGTGCATCCAGCCCAGCGCCCGCATGGCCGGCTCGCGCAGGCCCCTGATCGTGTCGACGTCGCCGGTCCAGCGGTACAGCTCGGACATCAGGATCAGGAACAGCAGGGTCGAGTCGACGCTGCCGTAGTAGGGGAAGGCGCCGCCCTCGGCCGCCACCCGGCCCAGCCGCAGCTCGTGCACGATCTTGCCGGGCTCGCTGTCGCGCTCGTCGTCCCGTTCGCCCGCCTGCAGCGCGGCCAGCGTCTCGAGCGTGCCGCCCGCCAGCGACGGGCCCAGCAGCAGCGTCTGGTAGCTGGTCAGTAGGGTGTCGCGGCCGAACACGGTCATGAACCACGGCAGCCCGGCCGCCGGCAGGTCGCCCATCCGGTCGCTGCCCTGGCGGGCGCGCATGCGCAGGGCGGCCAGGTCGGCCAGGGAGCGGGTGTAGGTGTTCCGCAGCTCCTCCCAGTCGGTCGACAGCTCCGGAGCGTGCAGGCGCCAGGCTCGCAGCGACTCCTCGACGCGCACGCGCTCCTGGCCGAAGTAGAAGCTGGTGTAGCGGTCGCGGCGGCGGCTGTCGCCGGACAGCAGCACCACGTTCGCGCGCGACTCCCAGGTCTCGCCCGGCTCCAGCGAGACGCTGTGGGAGATGAAGCGGTCGCCCGTGTGTCCCCGCTGGGATACCCAGACCAGCGCCTCGGCCGAGAACACCCCATCACGGAGCCGGAACGACCAGGAGTTCTCGTCCTCGTCGTGGGACACGTCGACGCTGAAACCGGGCTCCGTGCGACGTGTGAAGACCAGGTCCTCGTCGCGGTACTCCCGCGCCTTCACCTCGAACAGGTCGAGGAAGTCGAAGTCGAACTCCAGCCGCAGCTCCAGCTCGACCGGCTCGATCAGGTGGTTCTCGACGCGCAGGGTGTTCTGCAGGCTGCCCTCGCCCACGAACACGTTGCGGATCAGCGAGACGGCGCCGGCCGGCATGCCCGGCAGCGGCGGGTTCTGGAGGAACACCGCCGCCGAGTAGTAGTCGACGGTGTCGGAGCTGAGCAGCTGCGGCGGCTCCCCGTTCAGCAGCAGCTGCCACGCCGACAGGTAGCGGGTGTCGTTGTAGTAGAGCCCCTCGGAGCCCGCGCCGACGTCGCCGTGATCGTCCGCGACGAGGAAGCTATTGCCGTCGAGGACGGTCAGCATCCGCGCATGCTACCGACGCGAAGGGCGGGGAAACGGATCGCACCCGCGCCGGCCGGCCGCCGGAACGGGTGCGGAACGGGTGGCCGCGGGTCAGGCGGCGACGGCGGGAGCGTGCTCCTCGAGCTCCAGGGCTGCGGTAAGCGCGGCCTTGGGGCGGGCGCCGACGGCCTTGGCGACGACCTTGCCATCCTTCACCAGGACCAGCGTGGGGATGCTGAGCGCCTGGAACGTCTCCTGCAGCTCGGGCTGGTCGTCGACGTCGATCTTGCCGACCTTGAGGCGTCCGGCGTACTCGGCTGCGATCTCCTCCACCACCGGCGCCACCAACCGGCAGGGGCCGCACCAGGCTGCCCACAGGTCGAGCAGCACGGGCAGCTCGGAGTCGAGCACCTCGCTCTGGAAGTTGTCCTTGGTGATCTCGATGGCGTTCATTCCTGGTCTCCTGACTTATGTAACTGACTGGTTATATAGTTGCACATGCGCTACGATGGCGCAAATGGCGCTTCCACATCCGCTTCCGGCCGAGTATGCCCGAACCGTAGCCGACCGGTTCCGCCTGCTGGGCGATCCCAGCCGGCTGATGCTGATGGATCTGCTGCGCGACGGCGAGCGCACCGTCGGCTCGCTGGCCGCAGAGCTGGGATGCACCCAGGCCAACGCCTCTAAACATCTCGGCCTGCTGGCGGACGGCGGGCTGCTGTCGCGCCGGCGCGAGGGCCTGCGCTGCTACTACGCGATCGCCGACGACGCCGTGTTCACGCTCTGCGACCAGGTGACCGCGTCGGTGCTGAGCCATCTCGACCAGCGTGCCGAGCTGCTGCGGGGGCCTACATCCGAGCTTCCAGCGCCAGCACGTCCGCCACGTAGCGCTGGGTGATCCGGAGCATGCCGAACCGGCGCACGCCGGCGGGGCCCTGGTAGTAGGCGGCCAGCGCCAGGCGCTGGTCTCCGCCGAAGACGTTCAGCAGGTGGTGCAGGTAGGCCACGCCGATGCGGACGTTCCCGTCGGGCGTGCGTGCCACCGGGTGGCCGATCAGCCGCTCCGTGAACCGCCAGGTGGCGGGCATCACCTGCATCACGCCCCAGGCGCCGACCGAGGAGACGGCGCCGCTGCTGTAGCCGGATTCCATCCATGCGACCGCCCGCGCCAGCCGCGGATCGACGCCGTAGTGGGCAGCCCAGCGGTCGAGCGAGCCGACAGCGTCGAAGCTGCCGCTTGCCGCCATGACCGGAGCGGCTGCGGAACCGGGGACGCGCAGGTGGCTGCCCGCCAGCAGCACGCCGAACGGCGAGATGCCGTTGATCGCGGCCAGGTGCGTGAGCGTGGTGCCGTACCGGGCGGCGATCCCGCTGAGGGTGTCGCCCCACTGCACCGTGATGCGGTGGCCGCCGGAGCCGCCGTGCCCGTGACCGGGGATGCGCAGCGTGGTGCCGGCGAGCAGCAGGCTGCGGGGGCGCATGTGATTGGCCCGCGCCAGGCGGTGCAGCGATACGCCGTGGGCGGAAGCGATCCCGGTCAGCGTGTCGCCCCAGCGCACCGTGTAGCGCTGGGAGGCCAGCGCCGGTCCGGCCGCGACCAGCGCCGCGATCGGGACCACCACCAGCAGGTATCGGAATCCACGCATGAACTCGCCCTGTTCGCGGCCGCCCTGGCGACTCCTTCCAACCGCGGCTGCGGATAGGCTCTGGCTTTCGGGGAAACGGTCTTTGGGAGGTAGGCATGCAGCCGGAGCTGGTGCGCAAGATGACGGTCGAGGCGGTGGGCGCCTTCGCGCTCTCGTTCATCGGCGTGGGAGCGATCCTGTATGGCCCTCCCGGCAGCCTGGTCACCGTGGCGCTCGCGCATGGCTTCGTGATCGCGGTGATGGTCTGCGCGGCCGGGCATATCTCGGGTGGGCATTTCAACCCGGCCGTCACCTTCGGCTTCCTGGTCACCAAGCGGATCCCGACCTACGAGGCCGTGGGCTACTGGGTGGCCCAGCTGGGCGCCGCGGTGCTGGGTGCGCTGGCGGTTCGCGCCACGCTTCCCGACCACGTGCCCAACATCAACCCCGGCCTGACGGTGCTGGCGCCGGGCGTGAGCTGGGGCAGCGGCTTCGTGATCGAGTTCATCCTGACCTTCTTCCTGGTGTTCGTGATCTTCGGCGTGGCCGTCGACCCGCGCGGCAGCTTCGCGGCCGTGGCGGGCATCCCGATCGGCCTCACGATCTCGCTCGACATCATGATGGGCGGCCCGCTGACCGGTGCCAGCATGAACCCATCGCGGACGTTCGGGCCCGACCTGGTGGCCGGCAAGTTCACCGACATCTGGCTCTATTTCGTGGCCTGCCCGCTGGGCGCAGCGGCCGCGGCGCTGCTCTATCACCACCTGATCCTGGTGCGCCGGGAGGACTGACCCGGATCTTCACGCGGGCCGGCACGTCCGCTATGCTGTGATCTGACTGACTAGTCAGTCAGTACCGGGGGAGCGATCACATGGCCGACCGCAAGACCGAGATCCTCGAGGCAACCTGCCGCGTCATCGCCCGGGAGGGCGCCGACGGGTTGCGCATGGGGACGGTGGCCCGCGAGGCGGGGGTCTCGAGCGCGCTCCTGCACTACTACTTCGACACCCGCGCCGACCTGCTGATGCAGGCCTTCGAGCACGCGGACATCAAGGCCGACCAGGCTGCCGAGGCCGCGCTTGCGGGCATCCCGGGCGCGGTCGAGCGGCTGCGGCGGCTGCTGGAGATCTACGCCGGCGCCGACGCCGTCTTCCGCGACGACTGGGTGCTGTGGGTGGAGATGTGGCGCAGCGCGATCTTCGACGAGCGCCTGGCCGAGAGCGTTCGCCGCTCGTCGGCCTCGTGGATCGACCAGATCACCGAACTGCTGGAGCAGGCGCGCGACGAGGGGTCGATCGGCGACGCGATCGTCATCAACGACGTGGCGATGCGGCTGGCCGCGACGGTGGACGGGCTGGGCCTGCAGATCCTGTCCGGCATCACCAGCCACGAGCGCGCCGCCGAGCTGATCAGAAGCGCGCTGGCGATCGAGCTGGGACTTCCCACAACTGCGAGGAGCAGCGTATGAGCGTGGCCGGGGACACGAGGGGCAAGACACTGCCGGCGCGGGCGTACACGTCGCCCGAGGTGTACGAGGCGGAGATGCGCGAGGTGTTCCTGAAGTCGTGGAACTTCGCCTGCCACGTCAGCGACCTGGCCGAGCCGGGGAGGTTCTGGACGACCACGATCGCAGGCGAGCCGATCGCCGTGCTGCGCGACAAGGACGGGCAGCTGCGCGCGCTCTCGAACGTCTGCCGGCACCGGGCGGCCCGTATCCTGGACGGCCAGGGCAGCTGCCCGAAGGTGCTGCGCTGCCCCTACCACGGCTGGACGTACCGGCAGGACGGCCAGCTGGCGGCCGTGCCCGAGGCGCGCGGCTTCGAGGACCTCGACCGCGAGAGCGTGCGGCTGCCGGCCTTCCGGGTGGGCGAGCTGAGCGGGATGGTGTTCGTCTGCATGAGCGAGGAGACCGAGCCGCTGGAGACGTACTTCGGCGACCTCGGGGAGAAGCTCGAGCGGCTCCACATGCGCGACCTCCAGGCCGGCGGCCGATACCCGAACGCCTTCAACCACAACTGGAAGGTGATCGCCGACAACTACCTGGAGGGGTACCACATCCCGATCGGCCATCCCGGCCTGCTGCGGCTGCTGGACTACAAGTGCTACCTGGCGACGCCGGCCAAGAACCACACC
>DASUHV010000142.1:0-5302 GCA_036273355.1 Gaiellales bacterium | reverse complement strand
GAACGTCAGCTTCCTCGGCGTGCCGCTGATGGTGTTCTTCGGCATCGGTTCGATCGCGGCCGGGCTGTTCGGCGCCTGGCTGTGGCTGGAGTACCCGCAGCTGGGGCTGCCGGGCGCAGGCAAGAGCCTGGCGGACCAGCTGTTCACGACGCCCGGCAGCGGCGGCCTGGCCCTGATCGCGGCCTGCCTGATCGCGGGCGCCATCATCTTCTACCTGGGCAAGGCCTGGCGGAAGAGCCAGGGGATCGACCTGTCACTCAACTACCTCGAGATCCCACCCGAGTAGCACCGATTGGGATTGTTCAAGCGCAAGAAGGAGGCGGAGGGTGAGGATGCCCTCCGCCTCTACTACGCCTCCGACATCCACGGCACCGAGGTGCTGTGGAAGAAGTTCCTGAACGCGCCGAAGGTGTACGACGCGCGGGTGCTGGTGATGGGCGGCGACATCACCGGCAAGGTCGTGATCCCGATCGTGCAGGAGGACGACGGCACCTGGTCGGCGCGCCTGTTCGGCGGCCGCCAGCAGGCCCGTGACGAGGCCGAGCTGGACGGGCTGGAACGCCGCGTGCGCGGGAACGGCATGTATCCCTACCGCACCACCCACGCCGAGGTCGACCGCATCGCCGGCCTGCCCGAGGAGGAGCGGGAGCAGTGGTTCGAGTCGGTCATGCTGCACACGTTCGGTGAGTGGATCAAGCTGGCCGACGAGCGGCTCGCCGGCACCGGCATCCGCTGTTTTGTCATGCCCGGCAACGACGATCCGCAGGCGCTCGAGGACTGCATACGCCAGGGGGTCAACGTCGAGAGCTGCGACGAGGCGGTGGTGGAGTTCGACGGATACACGATGCTGTCGCTGGGATACTCGAACCGCACGCCCTGGGACTCGCCGCGCGAGCTGGACGAGGATCAGCTGTACCAGCGGATCCACGATCTGTCCGAGCAGGTGCCCGACATGAGCCGCTGCGTGTTCAACCTGCACGTGCCGCCCTACGACTCGCGGCTCGACACGGCCGCCGAGCTGGACGAGAACTTCAAGATGGTGCTGATCGGGAAGGAGCCGCACATGATCCCGGTCGGCTCAACCGCGGTGAGGCAGGCGATCGAGGAGTATCAGCCGCTCGTCTCGCTGCACGGCCACATCCACGAATCTCCTGCGGCCAACCGGATCGGCCGCACACTCTGCATCAACCCGGGCAGCGACTACCACACGGGCCGCATCGCCGGATGCCTGGTGACGCTGCGGGGCGACCGCGTCGTGCACCAGTTCGTCACGGGGTAGCGCTTCGGGCGCTTTCGGCGACGACCGGGATGTCCAGCAGCATGCAGAGCCGCTCGAGGTCGTCCGCGTGGTCGCCGTGCACGGCCGCGAAGTGCTGGGACTGCACGTGGCCGAGGATCGAGCGGACGTCGCCGTCGGGGATGAACCGGAGGCTGGGCAGCGGCCCCGGGACGCTCATCTCCTCCCACGCCGGCGGCTCCACGCCCTCGCCCGTGACGACGTGCATGCGGTAGCCGTCCGCCGTGTCGGCCTCGGCCAGGCACGCCAGCGTCAGACGGCCCGGCCGCATGCGCGAGCACTGGGCGACGCCGACGGGCGCGCCGGTGGCGACGCTGCTGACCGGCTTCACGCGCGGCCGCCCCTCCACCCAGTCGTCGGGCACATACCCATCGACGCCGAGCAGGATCCAGTCGGGATGGTGCTCGTAGTGCTCGAGGAACGAGGGCGTGGCACCCGCCAGCGACCGCAGCATCAACTGGGTCGTCAGGTTCAGCATGTCGTTCTCGTCGATGTAGGGCACGCCCGCCGATGCGACCAGCGACGACGCCAGGTTGTGCGTCGTGTCCAGCAGCAGCGAGACGCCCTCGACGCTCTTGTAGGAGAACGCGTCGAATCCGCGTTCGCCGCAGATCCGAAGCGTCGCCAGGGCGAGCCGCACCGACCGCCGCAGCACGTCGGGCGGGATCGGCCCGAACGGCTCGTCCCACGAGGCCGACAGCCGCGCCGCCTCCTGCTCGACGGAGCCGGGGTCGAGCTCGTCCTCGGCCTGTCGCAGCTGCAGCAGGTCGACCGACTCGACCTCGGGGCCGATCCGGCCGCGCAGCCGGGTGACGTCGAACGGCGTCGTGTAGAGGCCCATGTCGTGCGCGCCCACCATGCCCAGCCGCGCGGTCTGCAGCTGCCGCCGGGCGCGCGCGGCCCGGGCCATCGAGACCACGCCGGCCGTGTCCATCGGCGTGTCGGGCGCGTTGAACAGGTAGTCGAAGCGCATGCCGAACCGTTCCAGCGGATAGCGCAGCCCGGTCGAGCCGGCTCCGGCGGCGGGGGAGATGAGGACGTCTCCCTCCGTGCGGCCGCCGTAGCTGTAGAGCAGGGCCGGCCGCTCGCGGAAGGCGAGGGCCACCCGCGCCGCCGCCCGCACGTCGATCCAGTTGATCACGTTCAGGATCAGCAGATCCCAGTCGGCGGCCGACAGCTCGGCGACCGCCCGGTCGACGTCATCCGGGTGCGTCACCGGGTCGGTGCGCGCCACCGTGATGCCGGCGCCGCGCAGCTCGTCCTCGGCGCGGCGGGCGATCCCGTCGAGCCGGTCACGCTCGTACATGCTGGAGCCGAGCGGCACGTGCGCGGCGCTGAGCCGGCCTGAGTCGGTCACCAGTCCGCCACCGAGCCGTCGGGATGGAAGTAGCGCATCAGCGGCTCCTGCTGGAACGGATGCTTCGCGGCCTCCTTCTCGTCGACCTCGATGCCGAGACCGGGCGCGGTGGGAAGCTGGGCCGTGGAGCCCTCGAACGGCAACGTCTGTGAGAGCACGTCGAAGCGCCACGGGACGTCCGCCCGCCACGTCTCCTGGATCAGGAAGTTCGGCGTTGCGAACGCGACGTGCATCGAGGCGGCGTGGCCGATCGGCCCGGTCGACGAGTGCGGCGCGAGCGCGGCGTGGTAGGCCTCGCCCATGGCCGCGATCCGGCGCAGCTCCGAGATGCCGCCGCAGTGCACAGCGTCCGGTTGCAGCACCGAGCAGGCGCCCAGCTCGAGCAGCTCGCGGAACGGGTGACGCGTGCAGAGACGCTCGCCGGTTGCGATCGGCACCGTCGTTCGGCGTGCCAGCTCGGCCATCGACTGGGGATGCTCGGGCGGGCACGGCTCCTCGAAGAACCAGGGGCGGTAGGGCTCCAGCACCGTGAAATACTGCAATGCCATCATCGGCGAGCAGCGGCCGTGCATGTCGACCATCAGCTCGACGCCGTCGCCGGCCTCCTCGCGCACGGCCGCCATCACGCTGTCCGCGTGGCGCAGCGCCTCGATGCCGTCGACGCGGCCGGTGCGGGGGATCACCACCTCCAGCTTGATCGCATCGAACCCGAGCTCGAGCGATTCGCGGATCTTCTCCCGGGCCTCCTCGGCCGAGAGGGTGTGGTAGACCGAGACCATCTCGCCGCCGCCGAGGTGGTCATACAGCCGCACCGTGTCGCGCACGGCGCCGCCGAGCAGCTGGTGCACCGGCGCGCCCAGCGCCTTGCCGGCGATGTCCCAGCAGGCGTGCTCGATCCCGCTCATCGCCGAGCACTCGACCATCCCCGGGCGGAAGAAGTGCTGCCGGTACATCATCTGCCAGATGTGCTCGACCCGGCGCGGGTCCTCGCCGACCAGCAGCGTTCGGTAGTCCTCGATGCACCCGACCACCGCGCGCGTCTTCCACTCGACGGTCGACTCGCCCCAGCCGACCAGCCCCTCGTCGGTGCTCAGCTTGACGAACACCCAGTTGCGCATCTCCGCATGCACGACCACCGTGTCGATCGCAGTGATCTTCATGGCAGCCGGTACCTTGGCGGGCGCTCACCGGCGCGCACGATGCAGGCACGGCCGCCTCGCAGCAGCCGCCGCACGTGGCCGTACACCGCGAACATGAGGTTGACCGGATCGGCGCCGAACGGCCCCAGCCGCTGGTCGGCGTGCACGCACAGCTGCTCGAGCGTCGCCGGCGTCTCCAGCCGTTCGAGCAGGGCGCCGTCCATCCGTTCCACGAACTCGCGGCTCTCGCGCAGGAAGGCTCCGATCTCGGGCCCGCTGCGGGCCGGCCAGTGCCCGGAGTGCATCTCCCGGGCGTTCAGCATCTCGATCATGTCGATCGTCTCCAGGTAGGGGTCGACGTCCTCGTAGGTCGGGGGCAGGGCGGGGGAGCCGTCGGCAGCCGGGCACATGGCCCCGTGCACCGCATCCGAGGTCAGCAGCAGGCCGGTGGCCGGCTCGTGGGCGATCAGGTGCCCGGCGGAGTGCCCGGGGGCGTGGCGGACCACCAGCCGGCGGTCGCCGACGGCGAGCGTTTCGCCTCCCGCCAGGCCGACCTCGACCGGGGCGGGCGCGCCGTAGTTGGCACGCATCCACAGCTCGCCGGCGGGGCCGTAGCCGAGCCCGTGCTCGGCCTGGTAGGCGCCGTAGCGGTCGGTGACCAGCCGCTCCGGCTCCGACACCATCATGCGGTCGGCGAACCCGCACGCGGCGATCGCGTTGGGCAGCTGCTCGCGCAGGCCGGCCAGCCCACCCTGGTGATCGAGGTCGGGGTGGGTGACCACGACCAGCGTGACCTGCTCCGGGGCGATGCCGAGCGACCACAGCCCGGGCATGATCACGTCGCGAGGCGTCGTGGCGTCGCCGGTGTCGACGATCAGCGCCTCGTCGCCGTCCAGGACCACGTACTGGTAGAGGAACCGCGCGCCGAACAGCGACTCCAGCCGCCAGGTTCCGGCGGCGATCTCAGTTACCGTCATCGGTCCCCACCTCCCCGCACCAGTTGATTGCCAGCCGCACGAATGCCTCGCTGAGCGAGTACAGGTCGTCGATCAGCACCCACTCGTCGGGTGCGTGGGCGTTGCCGCCGCGCGGCCCGCAGATCACAACCGGTGTCGAGTCGACCGCGAAGATGAACGCATCGCAGGCGAACGGCGCCATCGCCGGGGCAGCGTCTGGCGTCCCCAGGGCGGCGCGCATGCTCTGCACGATCGGGCTGTCGGCGCCGACGTCGGCCGCCTCGAGGAACCGGGTGCGCTGCTCCCACTGCACATCGATGCCCTCGTGGACAACGGCGTCCACCGCTGCACGCAGCTCGGCGTCCACGGCGGCGCGATCGGTGCCCGGGGTGATCTCGGCCCAGAACTCGAGCACCCCGCCGCCTGGCAGGCCCTCGGCCGTGCCCCACGGCAGCTCCTCGCCCGAGCGCAGCAAGTACTGGAGCAGCGGCGCGTCGCGCGGCAGGTCGTCAAGCGCTGCCGAGATGCGGGCCAGCGTGGTCAGGGCGCCGGG
>DASUHV010000141.1:0-16741 GCA_036273355.1 Gaiellales bacterium | reverse complement strand
GGCCGCCGCCTGCTCGCGCACCAGCCCCGCCAGGGCCGGCGCCGGCAGCCCGCCCGGCGTCACCGGTAGCGCCGCCACGACGTCGCCCGCGGGCTGCGCCTGCGACGTCGCGCCACCCTCGACCAGTCGGACGCCGTGCATCCGGGCCGCGTCGAGCGCCGCGTCGGTCAGCGTGGTGTGCTCGCGCACCATCAGCTCCCGCTCTCCCTACTCGGCCAACGCGCGGATGTCGTCGGCGGTGACGAACTCCTTCACCGCTGGATCCGCCCCACCAGAGGCACCCCGGTGATCGCTTCGCACTCGAGCGTCAGCGAGCGCAGATCCTCGGGCTCCAGGTTGTGCACGTCCGATTTTCCGCAGGCCCGCGCCAGCATCTGGATCTCCATGGTCATGGCGTTCAGGAAGTTCACCACACGCTCGGTGGCCGAGTCTACGTCGAGGCGCGCCATCAGTTCCGGGTCCTGTGTGGTGACCCCGACAGGGCAGAGGCCGGTGTGGCACTCCCGGCAGGTGCCCGGCGTCACGCCCAGCTTGGCGTAGTCCTCCTCGTAGAGCGGCGCATTGCAGTTGAGCGCGACCATCGCGGCCGTGGCGATGTAGACGGCGTCGGCGCCCAGCGCCAGCGCCTTGGCCGCATCGACGCCGTTGCGGATGCCGCCGGCGATCACGATCTGCACGTCGCCGTAGGCGCCGATGTCGATCAGCGCCTCGCGCGCCTCGACCACCGCCGCCAGCGTGGGCACCCCGGTGTGGTCGAACAACAGCAGCGGCGAGGCCGCCGACGCGCCCTCGAGGCCGTCGATCACGACCACGTCGGCGCCGGCCTTGACCGCCAGCCGCACGTCGTCGAACACCCGGCAGGCGCCCAGCTTGACCCAGATCGGCACCCTGTGGCGGGTCGTCTCACGCAGCTCCTCGATCTTCAGGCGCAGGTCGTCGGCGCCCAGGAAGTCGGGGTGCCGCACGGGCGAGCGCTGGTCGACGCCGGGCGGCAGGTCGCGCATCCCGGCCACCTCGTCGGACACCTTGAATCCCAGCAGCACGCCGCCGGTGCCCGGCTTGGCGCCCTGGCCGACCACGATCTCGACCGCATCCGCCTCGGCCATGTGGTGCGGGTTGTTGCCGTAGTGGCTCGGCGTCACCTGGTAGACGAGCGTCTTCGACGCCGCCCGCTCGCGCGGGTGCATGCCGCCGTCGCCGGTCGTGGTGGAGATGCCGACCTGCGACGCCGCCCGGCCGAGCGCCTCCTTCGCGTTCGCCGACAGCGCTCCGAAGCTCATGCCCGAGATCGCGATCGGCGTCTCCAGCACGACCGGGTTCGCGGCCCTCGTCCCCAGCACGGTGCGGGTCTGGCAGCGCTCGCGGTAGCCCTCCAGCGGCACCCGCGACAGCGTGCACGGGATGAACGTGAGGTCGTCGAAGTTGGGCACCCGGCGGGTGGTCGAGAACGCGCCCATCACGTAGCGCCCGAGCTCGGCCTTCTGGCGGATGTCGGCCAGCGTCTCCTCGGACCAGACGTGACTGGGGCGGGGCGGGTGCTCGATCACAGCGCGTCCCTCCAGATCGAGAACTCCTTCTTGTCGTAGCGCCACAGCCTCCCGGCCGAGCGCACCTTTTGCCACTCGCCGGCAGGCGCCAGGCCATGACCGCCGCACAGCTCGGCCAGCCAGGCCAGTTCCTCGCCGGAGGGCGGCTCGCAGACCGTGTCCGAGCCCAGCTCGGCGATGCGGCCGCCGCAGAACAGCTCCCCCTCGTACATCGAGTCGCCGAACCCGGGCCCGGCGTCGCCGCACACCACCAGCCGCGTGCGCTGGTTCATGAACCCGGACATGTAGCCGGTGGAGCCGCCGATCACCAGCGTGCCGCCCTTGCCGGCGATCGCCGACCGCGCACCCGCGTCGCCCTTGACGACCACCAGCCCGCCGCGCATCGAGGCGCCGGTCGAGCTGCCGCTGTTTCCGCCCACGAGGATGCTGCCGTCCATCATGTCGGCGCCCAGCGACCAGCCTGCGTTGCCGTCGACGGCAACGTCCAGCCCGTCGGAGAGGCCGCCGCAGAAGTAGCCGACGTCGCCGCGGAACCGGACGGCCGCGCCAGGATGGTCGAGGAATCCCACCGCCAGGCTGTGCCGCGAGCCGGGGTGCAGCACGTCCACCGTTCCGGCTCCGCCGTCCAGCAGCTCCCGCAGGCGGTCGTTGATCTCGCGCGTGCTGAGGCCGTGCGCGTCCAGTGTGGCCGGAGCTAGCGTGTCCATGCCCGCGCCTCGCCGCCGGCCAGCTCGTAGGTGTCGAAGTCGGCGCCGTCGCCGAACGCCTCGGCCAGGGCGATGCCCTCGCTGACGACGGCCACCCAGTCGTCGGTCTCGGCCACAAGGCAGGGCTTGGTGGAGAAGCGGTCGCGCGCGACGCCGAAGCCCTCGGCGGTCGACACCAGGTAGGTGAAGGATCCGTCCAGGTCGTCGATCGAGTCCCGCACGGCCTCATCCAGCGGCACGCCGGCCGCCAGCCGGTCGGCCAGGTACACCGCCACGAACTCGGTGTCGTTGCCTGTCTGGAAACGGTGGCCGCGCATCTCGAACAGGCGCCGGTTCTTGTAGTAGTTGGTGACATGGCCGTTGTGGACGACGGTCACGTCCGGGAACGGCCGCGCCCAGAAGGGGTGCGAGTGGTTCACGTCGACGCGCGACTCGGTCGCCATCCGTGCGTGGCCGATCGCGTGGCTGTAGGTCGTCCCCAGCACGCCAAACCGCTCCGCCAGCTCGCGGGCGTCCGACGTGTGCTTGAGCAGCTCCAGCGAGGTGCCGACCGAGAACACCCGCACGCCGGGTGCCCTGCGCTCAATCGCATCGGCCAGCGCGCCGACGTCGCCGTCCCCGCCGTTCCGCGCCAGCCCCAGCCGCCAGTAGCCGTCCCGGTACCGCTGGTCAGACAGCTCGAACCCGGCCTCCGAGACGCCGTCCGACACCGCCGCGCGCGTGGCCTCGCCGCCCGCCTCGCCGGCCCAGGCCGAGGCTACCAGGTCGCCCTGGAACGGCGCGCCGTAGAGCGACATGCCGGTCGAGTCCGGCCCGCGGCCGCGCAGCGCGGCGAGCATCGCTGTCAGCGTGGCGGCGACGTCGACGCCGTCACGCTTTGCAAGGAATCCGGCGATGCCGCACATGGGTGCGACCTTACGCGTTCGGCGCCCGGTGCGCGATGTGCACGATGCACACCCTGCCGCTCACCGGGCCAGATCGGCGAAGGCCGGCGCCAGCGCATCGAACAGCAGCCGGTAGCGGCGGTAGCCCTGCTCGTAGGCGGCCGCCGCATCCGGGTCGGGATGGTGCTGTTCGGACGCCAGCCGGCACATCGCGGCGGCCGCAGCCGGAACGTCCGCGTGCAGCTCGCCGCCCGCCGCGGCCAGCATCGCGGCACCGCGGGACGTGGTCTCGACGTCCTCGCTGTAGCCGACCGGCAGCCCGGTCACGTCGGCGCGCATCTGGCGCACCAGGGCCGAGCGCGCGCCGCCGGCCACGCAGACCACGCGCTGGCAGCCGAGGCCGGCGGCGGTGATGGCCTCGACGACGTCGCGCAGGGCGTAGGCCGAGCCCTCCAGCAGCGCCCGCACCAGGTGGCCGCGTCCATGCGCAGGCGTCAGGCCGTACCAGGCGCCGCGCGCGTCCGCCTCCCAGCGAGGCGCCATGGCACCGCCCATCCAGGGCAGGAACACCAGCCCCTCGCTGGCCGCGGTCACCGCCTCGGCCGCCCGGTTGAGAGCCTCGTAGTCGGAGCCGCCGCCCAGCTCGTCGCGGAACCACCGGTAGTTGGCGCCGCTGGCCCAGCCCGGGTTCTCGAGCAGCCAGCGGCCGGGTGCGGCGTGAGGGTGGCACTCGGCCACGCGACCGGGATCGCGCAGCGGCCGGTCGCTGACCGCGCACACGGGCTCCGCGGTGCCGAGCACGTCGCAGACCGCGCCCGGCTCGGCCAGGCCGGCACCCAGCGTGGCCGCCATCTCGTCGCCGCACCCGCAGATCACCAGCGCCTTCTCGCCGAGCCCGGTGGCGTCGGCGAACCCGGCGCTGACCGTGCCCACCACCTCGTCGGCCGATACGACCGGCGGCAGCAGCTCGGCGGCGATGCCGAACGCGTCCAGCAGGGTCGTGTCCCAGGTGCCGGTGTCCGGATCGAGCAGCATCGTGGAGGACGCATTCGAGCGGTCGACCACGTCGGCTCCGCAGGCAACACGCACCATGTAGGAGCCGGGCAGCAGCGCCCGTGCCGTGCGCGCGTAGTCGTCGGGACGCTCCTGCGCGACCCAGGCCAGCTTCGCGGCCACGTGCGACCCGTCCAGGTTGCAGCCCGACCGCCGGTACCACTCGTCGGCGCCGACCCGGGCCTCGGCCTGGCGGCAGAGCGGGTCGGCGCGGCGGTCCATCCAGATGATCGCGGGGCCCACCGGCTGCGCATTGGCATCGACGCAGACCAGCCCGTCCAGCTGCGAGCCGAACGAGATCGCCCGCACGCGGCGCAGGTTCACCCGTGCCGACAGGTCGCGGAACCCGTTCACCAGCGCCGCCCGCCAGTCGCGCGGGTCCTGCTCCACCCACCCCGGCCGCGGGTAGCGGAGCGGGTGCGGCTGGTACGTGGTGGCCAGCCGTTCCCCGGCCGTATCGAACACCGACAGGCACGACCCCTGCGAGCCGACGTCGATGCCGCAGACCAGCTCCACGCGTCAGCCGTTCGGGGTGACGACCACCTTCAGCGCCTCACCCGAGCGGATGCGCTGAAAGGCCGCCGGAGTGTCGTCCAGCGAGACGACATCCGACACGACCCCGCGGATGTTATGGGTGTTGCGGCGCAGCATCTCCAGCGCCTGCACCTGGTCGCGGTGCCGCGAGGCGTAGCTGCCGTGCACCGCCACCTCGCGGTAGTGCAGCACGTTGGAGGGGAAGGCGATCGTGGTCGTGCCCTTGGGCAGTCCGCCGAAGTAGAGCACCCGGCCCCGCGGTGCCGCCATCTCCATGGCCTGCTCCTGCGCCTGCACGTTCGAGCAGGCCACGATCACGCGGTCGGCCCCGTCGCCGGTCTCGTCCTTGATGAACTGCACGGGATCGATGCCGCTGGTGTCGACGTAGCGCACGTTCGCGTCGTTCAGCACGCCGCGGGCCAGATCAAGGCGGCCGGCGGAGGTCTCGAGCAGGTAGACGAGGTCGGCGCCCTGGGCCAGGGCCAGCGCCACATGCGCAGTGCCGACCGGGCCGGCGCCGATCACGACCACGTGCTGCTCGAGCCCGATGTCGAGGTCCTTGTGGCCGCAGATCGCATCCGACAGCGGGTCGGCGAAGGTGGCGTGTACCGAGTCCAGGCCGTCGGGCAGCACGAACACGTTCTTCAGCGCCACCTGCGGCACGGCGACCAGCTCGGTGTAGGCGCCCTGGTAGTCGAAGCCCATCAGGCCGCCGTTCTGGCAGAGGTGCTCGTTGCCGCCGCGGCAGAGGCTGCAGTGGCCGCAGTAGAGCGTCGAGATCACGTGCACCGTGTCGCCCACCGCGGCCGCCAGGTCGGCGCCGGCGTCGGGCCCGATCTCGAGCACCTCGCCGCAGATCTCATGCCCCAGCACCGCGCCCGGCTGGATCCGCCGGTCGCCGTTGAAGAAGGTGCGCACGTCGGTGCCGCAGATCCCGCACGCGGTCACACGCAGCAGGCAGCCGTCGGTCGGGCAGGTCGCGTCCGCGACCTCGCCCAGGTGCATCTCACCCGGCCCGTCCCATATCGCCGCCCTCATGCGCCGCTGATCGTATCGTGAAACCGCGCGCCCGGGCCGGCGGCGCGGGTCATCCGGCGTGGGCCGCGCCCCGCGCGGCGCCCAGGATCGCCGTCAGCTGGGCGGCCAGGTCGCCGCCCGGCACGAACTCACCGTTCAGGGCGGCCGTCCCGACCGTGAAGGCCCACACGCCGAGCGCCGACAGCTCCTCGATCCGCGCCACCGAGTCGACCGAGCCGGCGCAGATCAGGGGCAGGCTCGTGGTCTCGGAGACCCGCCGCACCAGCTCGGCGACGTCGCCGTCGTAGCGGTATGCCAGCAGGTTGATCCCGTCCACGCCCTGCGCCTCGACGCGGCGGGCGTCCTCGCAGATCTCGTCGATCGTCCCCCGCAGCAGGCAGGGATGGCCGACGATGCGGCCGATGTAGGGGAAGTAGCGCATCCCCGACCCCTCGATGATGCGCTGCACGTCCTGCACCTGCGTTCCACCGATCAGGTAGTCGGGGTGCACCCGCATCGCCGCCTCGGCCGAGCGCAGCTCGTCCTCGGGCGTGGCGGACACCACCTCGAGGTGGGTGGTCGCCCCGGCCGCGCGGGCCGAGTCCAGGAACGCTGCCAGCTCCGCCTCGGGCAGGCCGATGTCCTTGCACCCGACGTGGGTGACTCCCACCGTTGCCACTTCTGAAAACACTGCCTGAGCGTCCGGGAGCGTCTTGTCGTCTCGGGTCAGCATGAAGATGAACTCGGGCATCTCGTCTCCTCGGGTCAGGGTTGCACGGTGCTCCGGAACCGCACCAGCCGTACCGCCAGGCCCAGCTCGAACCAGCTGCCCGGCTCGCGCACGTCGCGGTCGATGATCTCTCCGATCCTGCGCAGGCGCTGGCGGAGGGTATTGCGGTGGATGAACAGCGCCTCGGCCGAGCGGCGCGCGTTGCCGTGCTGCTCGAGGTAGACCTCGAGCGTCCGGAACAGCTGGCTGCCGCGGCGAGCATCCGTCTCCTGCAGCCGCACCAGCGCCAGCTCCAGCGGGTCGGGATCGCCTTCGCGGGAGATCGTCCACAGGTGCCGCTGTGCGCCCAGCGCCTGGTAGCTGCGCACGCCGCTGCCGCCGGCGCGGGCGATCGTGGCGGCGATCCGGGCCTGACGCACGGCGGTCTGGGGATCGTCGCGGGCGGGCTCGCTGATCCCGGCGCCGGCGCCCGGGGGCAGCGTCTGGGCCAGCAGCTGCTCGAGCCGTGGCCGCCAGCTCTCGCTGGCGATCGGCACCAGCGCCGACAGCTCGTGCGCGCGGGCGTCGATCACGGTCTGCGGGAAGCTGCCCGCGAGCTGCTCGCCGAGGGCGCCCCACAGCCGGTCGGGATCGCCGCCCGCGGCGGCCTCCGCAAGCACCACCACGTGGGGCCGGTCGAGCGGCACCGACTCACCGGCTCGCAGCGCCTCGAACAGCTGCCGTGCGCGCGTCCGCTGGGCCGCGGCCTCGCGCCGGCGGTCCTCCTCGAGCGCCAGGGCGGCGTGGTTGGCGATGGTCGCGATCAGCTCGGTGTTGTCGCTCGAGAGAACGCGCCGCTCGCCCGAGTAGCAGAGCAGCACGCCGGTGGGCCGGCCCTCCAGCCGCACCGGGGCCGCGAACAGGGAGCGTGCCCGCGGGTGCAGCGCCAGCTCGGGCGCGTCGTGGAGCGCGATGCTGGCCGGTCCGCCGCCCAGCCGGGCCTGGTCGCTCGACGCCCAGGCCTCCACCAGCAGCCGGTCGCGCGCCGGGTCGAACCGCAGCAGGGCCGCCATCGAGCCGTCCAGGAGCTCCATGGTCGCGATCGCCAGGCGGTGCATGGTCTCGCGGGGGCTGGCCGAGGTCATCCGGTGCGAGAGGTCGGCCAGCCGCCGGAACACGTCCACGCTGCGCAGCGCCCGCTCGTGCAGCTGGGCGTTCTCGACCGCGCCGGCGACGAGGCTGGCGATCGTCTCCAGCATCGTCACATCGGACTCGCTGAACTCGTGCGGCGCCTCGGTGTGCAGGGTCAGCACCCCCAGCAGCTGGCCGGACCGGCCCACCACGGGCACCGTCGCCACCGACTGGAAGCGCTCGTCGTTCAGGTCGGGCACGTACCGGTAGCGCGCATCCTCGAGCGGGCGCTCCGTGATGATCCCCGCCTGTCGGGTGAGCGCCGTCCAGCCGGTCAGGCCCTCGCCCATGCCCAGCGAGAAGCGCCCGATCCACTCGGTGTAGCCCGCGATCGCGCCTCGCACCACCAGCCGCTCCTGCTCGGAGTCCCACAGGTAGACGAGGGCGCCCTGGCAGCGGGTCAGCTCGGCGCAGACCGCGATCGCCTCCTCCAGCACGCGGTCGAGGTCGAGGCTGGAGTTGACGCGCGTGGCCAGCGCCGAGATCGCCTCGAGATCGCGCGCGTGCTCCTCGACCCGCACCATGGCGCGAGCATATCGCGCCTGTGTGCACCCTGAACACAGGCGAATCGGGGGCGATTCCGATAGTCTCGCCCCGTGAGCAGCACGACCGTCGTCACGGACTGGGCCGAGCGCACCGCCGAGCTGCACCGCGTGCTGATGCCGCAGAAGGACAACCTGTGCGGCGCGTTCTGGGGCGCGCTCGTGCTTACGGCGGCCGGCATGGACGGGGTCGACCAGGATCTGGCGGCGCTGGAGTCGGGCACGCTGCTGCCGGATGGCGGCGAGCCGCCGCCGCTTGCGGGCGTCGAGTCGCGGATGGACTACCGCCTTGACCTGCCGTTCGCGCCGAAGGTCGAGTCAGGCACGTCGGGGCGAGGCCTGGCGATCGCGATCGCGCACCTGTCGGGCGGCCGCCTGGCGGCGGTGCCGGTGGCCGGCCCGTGGACGGCCGAGACGGTGGCCGATCTGGTCTCGCTGGACGCGCAGATGCCGCTGATCGCGAACATCGACACCGCCCCGCTGTGGGGCGCGTCCGCGGACCGCGGGCAGGTGCAGCGCCACCTCGACACCGGCGCCGACGACGGACCCGCGGCCGACTGGTCGGTGGGTCACTTCGTCAACCCGGTGGCGGTTCAGCGCGGGCGGGGCGGCGCCGTCGTCACTGTCCGTGACACCTACCCGGCGCTGGGCGGCGGTGTCCACCCGCAGCCGGCGTCGCGGTTCGCCGCCGCGCTTCGCCGGGACGACGGACGCGAGGGCGGCGTGCTCTGCGTGTGCGATGCTGGTCGAGCCGACGGGCTCGAGCGCGAGCTAACGGCGCTCGAGTTCCAGGTTCGCCATTGGGACAACGGAACCCCCGATCCACCGTCAGGGTGAGCGTGGGGAAGGAGGGATAGGTGGCCACTGACACCACGACCGGCGCCGCACAGGTGCTCGACGGATGGCGCGACCAGGGGATCCGCTTCGTGCGGTTCGAGCTGCCCGACATGCACGGCACCAGCCGTTCCAAGATGGTGCCGATCGAGCGGGCCTACGGCTACGCCGAGTCGGGACTTAACATGTACGGCGGCGTTGCCGTCCTGGACAGCAGGTCGGACGTCGTGGGCGGGACGCTCTACCACGAGGAGGTCGCATACGGCGACCAGCTGCTGTTGCCTGATCTGGAGACGGCCGCGGTGGTGCCCTGGCGCGACGCCACGGCACGCTGGATCTGTGACTCCACGTGGGCCGACGGCACGCCGCTGGAGGCGCTGCCGCGCCGGGTCTGGCGCAAGCAGTTGGAGCGCGCCCGTGCGCTCGGCTACGAGCCGCTGATCGGGTACGAGCCGGAGTTCTACCTGCTGACCGCCGACCAGGAGCTGCTGTTCGAGGGCTACCACATCTTCAACGTCACCCGGAACACGTACGTGCCGTTCATCCAGGAGCTGGTCGAGCAGCTGAACGCCTACGGCCTCGAGGTGATCACGGCCAACTGCGAGTACGCCGGGTCGCAGTGGGAGCTGCCGTGCCTCCCCCTGAGCGGCATGGGCGGCCCCGACCGCTGCTTCTCGTTCAAGAACGCGGTCAAGGAGCTCGCCCATATGAACGGCTACACGGCCACGTTCATGAGCAAGCCGTTCGCCGACTCGGCCGGTTCGGGGCTGCACACGCACGTGTCCCTGCTGAATGTCGCCGATGGCGGCAACGCGTTCGGCGATGCGTCGGACGAGGCCGGGATCTCGGCCGCCTGCCGCAGCTTCATCGCCGGCAACCTGCGCCACGCTGCTTCCACCTACGCGCTGCTTGCTCCGACGGTGAACTGCATGAAGCGCCGCCGCACGCACACGTTCAGCCCCACCAACGTGTCCTGGGGGCTGGAGGATCGCTCGGCGCTGATCCGGATCAAGGGCGGCACCACCGAGTCGCGGCACATCGAGCACCGCGCTCCCACCGGCCTGTCTAACCCGTACCTGGTGGGGGCGGCGATCCTCGCGGCCGGGCTGAACGGGATCGAGGACGGCCTCGAGCTGGAGCCGGCCGCGCATCCGCCGGCCGAGGAGGACGAGTCGCGGACGAAGCTTCCGACATCGGTGCGGGAGTCGCTCGAGGCGCTCGAGGCGGACGAGCGGATTGCCGGCGCCCTGGGCGAGGACTTCGTCACCGCCTATGGCGTGATGCGGCGCCACGAGCTGTCCCGCTTCGACGATCATGTCACCGACTGGGAACGCAACGAGTACGTCGAGATCTACTGACCCGCGTCGCGCGGGCGGGAACCGGCTGTGAGGGTCTCGGTCTTCATCACCTGCTTCAACGACACCCTGTTCCCGCAGACCGGCAGGGCGATGGTGGAGCTGCTGGAGCGGCTCGGGCACGACGTCGAGTTCCGCCCGGAGCAGACCTGCTGCGGGCAGATGCACATGAACAGCGGCTACCGCGACGAGGGGCTGGAGCTGGTGGCGCGGATGCAGCGGGTGTTCGACGGTGCCGACGTGATCGTGACGCCGTCGGCATCGTGCGCCGGCCACGTGCTGGAGCACGCCCCCGGCCTGCCGGTGCACGAGCTGTCGCAGTTTTTGACCGGGGTGCTCGGGGTCGAGGACGTCGGCGCCCGGTACCCGGCACGCGTCGCGTATCACCCCACGTGTCACTCGCTGCGCGCGCTGCGGGTGGGGGACGGGCCCGGCCGGCTGCTGGCCGCGGTCGAGGACCTGGATCTGGTCGAGATCGACGAGGCCGATCAGTGCTGCGGCTTCGGCGGCACGTTCGCGGTCAAGAACGCGGAGGTGTCGATGGCGATGCTCGACGACAAGCTGTCTGCCATCGAGCGCAGCGGCGCCGAGGCCGTCACCGCCGTCGACAACTCCTGCCTGATGCAGATCGGCGGCGGCCTGTCGCGGCGCGGCTCGCCGGTGCGCACGGTGCACCTCGCCGAGATCCTGGCGGCGACGTGAGCAGCGCCCGGCGCGGCGGCGCCACCTTCCCGCAGGCCGCGCACGTGGAGCTGCGAAACGCGCAGCTGCGGCGGAACCTCGGCCACGCCACACGCACGATCCGCGCCAAGCGGGCGGCGGTCGTTGACGAGCTCGACAACTGGCAGCAGCTGCGCGAGGCCGGCGCGGCGATCAAGCGCGACGTGATGGCCAACCTGGACACCTACCTGGTGGAGTTCGAGCGGGCCGCCACCGGGGCCGGTGCGACCGTGCACTGGGCGCTCGACGCGGGCGCTGCCAACGACCTGATCGCGGGTATCGTCGCGGGCCACGGCGAGCACGAGGTGGTCAAGGTGAAGTCGCTCACGACCGACGAGATCGGGCTCAACGACGCGCTTGCGGCGCGCGGGGTGGAGGCGCTCGAGACCGACTTCGCGGAGCTGATCCTGCAGCTCGACGGCGACTGGTCGTCGCACATCCTGGTGCCGGCCATCCACCGCAACCGCACCGAGATCCGCGACCTGCTCCGGCGTACCATCGGCCCCGCCGACCTGTCGGACGATCCGGCCGCGCTGGCCGAGGCGGCGCGCATCCACCTGCGCGAGCGGTTCCTGCGCGCCCGCGTCGGCATCAGCGGCGCGAACTTCGCGATCGCCGAGACCGGCACGCTGGTCGTGCTCGAGTCGGAGGGAAACGGCCGCATGTGCACCACGCTTCCGGAGGTGCTGATCAGCGTGGTCGGGATCGAGAAGCTCCTGCCCCGCTTCGAGCACCTGGCCGTGTTCATGCAGCTGCTCCCGCGCAGCTCCACGGGCGAGCGCATGAACCCCTACACCTCGCTCTGGACAGGCGTCACACCCGGCGACGGCCCCGGCGAGATGCACGTCGTCCTGCTCGACAACGGCCGTAGCGACGTGCTGCGCGACCCGGACGGGCGCGAGGCGCTGCACTGCATCCGCTGCTCGGCATGCCTGAACGTGTGCCCGGTCTACGAGCGCACAGGCGGCCATGCCTACGGATCGATCTACCCGGGGCCGATCGGGGCGATCCTGACGCCGCAGCTCGAGGGCATCGGCTCGGCCGCCAGCCTGCCCTACGCCTCCAGCCTGTGCGGGGCCTGCTACGAGGTGTGCCCGGTCAAGATCGACATCCCGCGCGTGCTGGTGCACCTGCGCGGCCTGACGCCCAAGCGCGGGGCCGAGCGGCGGGCGATGCGGACGCTGGCCTGGCTGTTCGCCGACGCCGGCCGCTACCGGCGGGCGCAGCGGCTGGCGCGCGTGGTGCCCGCGCGCGTGGCCGGCGCCGGCCCGATGAGAGCGTGGACGGCCGGGCGCGACCTGCCCGCCGTGGCCCCGCAGAGCTTCCGGGAGTGGTGGCATGAGCGACGCCCGTGACGTCGTGCTGGGCCGCGTCCGTGCGGCCCTGGCCGACCATCCGCAGCCGGCCGCGGCCGTGCTGCCGCCGGCGCCGCCCGCGCCGGCCGACCCGGTCGCGCTGTTCGCCGAGCGGGCGGGCGAGTACCGCGCCGCGGTGCACCGTGTCGGCCTGGCCGGCGCCGCCGCGCTGGTCGCCGAGATCTGCGCGGCCCACACCGTGCGCCGCCTGGCCGTGCCGCGGGATCTGCCCGACGCCTGGCTTCCGCCCGGCGTGGAGACGACCGGTGATGCGACGGTATCGGCGCTCGATCGAGTGGACGGCGTGCTCACCGGGTGTGCCGCGGCCATCGCGGAGACCGGCACCATCGTGCTTGACGGCGGGCCCGGTCAGGGCATCCGCGCGCTGACGCTGGTGCCCGACCTGCACATCTGCGTTGTCCCCGCCGAGCTCGTGTGTGCCTCGGTCAGCGAGGCGTTCCGGCAGGTGGAGCCGTCGGTACGGCGGCGCCGCGCGCCGCTGACGCTGATCTCGGGGCCGTCCGCCACCTCCGACATCGAGCTGTCGCGGGTCGAGGGCGTGCACGGCCCCCGCCGGCTGGAGATCGTGATCGTTACGGAGGGTTAGGCCGCCGTGACCGGCCAGTCCGGCCGGTCGCGGATCGAGTCGAGGTCGCTGTCGCCGGCCGACCAGGTGCGCACCGCGTCCGGATCGCCGGCGAAGGCCTGCGACAGCAGCTCGATCGCCTCGTCGCCGCGGCCGGCCAGCGCGCGGTAGCAGGCCGCGTTGTAAAGGATCGACGTGTTGCCGGGGTACTCGGCAAGGCCGGCCATGAGCAGGTCGTAGGCCTCGTCCAGATCTCCGCCGTTCGCGACCGCGTCGGCCGCGAAGTAGTGCTCCCACGCCGACGGCGTGAATGCCTCGCCCGGCTTTCCGCCGATCGCGAGCACGGTCGTGTTCGGCTCAGCCGCCACGGCGTGCCGCTTCAGCGCCGGATCGGCCAGATGTACAAGGGAGCCGGCCGGGACATCGCTCGTCTCGCCGTCCACCGTGAAGGTCGCCCGGCCGTTCAGCACCACGTAGATCTCCTCGTGCCCGAGCCCGGTCTCGGTGTGCTCCTCGACCACCTCGTCGCCGGCGTTGGCCGCCGTGTAGGCGTTGATGCCGAAGGCGCGCACGCCCAGCGTGCGACGCAACGGGCGCCACTGCAGCGTTCCATTCACCACCGCCAGGGACGGCACGTCGCTGATCGCGAGCACCTGATAGCCGTCGGTCACGCCCGCACCATACCCGGGATGATTGAGCCATCTAGCGGGCTCCTAGATCTTGGGCTAGAGTTCGTTGCGATGTCAATCACTCTCTACTCAGCCGACGTCTGCCCGTACTGCGTGCGCACCCGTTTGGTGCTGAACGGCAAGGGCATCGAATACGACCTCGTCCAGGTCGACCTGCCCGACAAGCCGGCCTGGCTGCGCGAGCTGAACCCGCGCAACCGGGTGCCCGTCCTGGACGTGGACGGACAGGTGCTGTGGGAGTCCGAGGCGCTCAACGACTACCTCGATGAGACGCACCCGGAGCCGGCGATGATGCCGTCCGACCCGACCGAGCGCGCCCGCGTGCGGATGGTGCTGCGGCGGTTCGAGGATCTCTCCGACGCGTTCTACGCCGCCCGCAGGGAAGAGGACGGGGCGATCGAGGCGCTGCACGCCGAGCTTCGGTGGGTGTCGTCACAGCTCGAGCACAGCGACTACCTGGTCGGCGACAGCTACACGCTGGCCGAGCCCGGCGTCTGGCCCTGGATCACGCGCCTCTACCGGGTCGGCGTCGACATCGGTCAGTACCCGGCGATCGCCGCCTGGTGTGACCGCCTGGCCGAGCGGCCCGAGTACGCGGCCGAGCTCAGCCTGCTCGCCGCGTAGCGAACCGGGCGAAGCGTTCGGCCAGCGTGCGGCCAACCTGCTGGTGGGTCTCCAGGTGCTGATCCAGCGACTCGAGGAACCGGTCGCGGGGGTAGCCGTTGGCGGCCAGGTCGTCGCCGCCCATGTCCAGCCAGGTCAGCAGCACCGGCCGTGTCACCTCGATGTGGAACTGGGTGCCCCAAGCGGCGTCACCGACGCGCAGCGCCTGCAGCGAGACCGGGTTGGTCATCAGCTCGACGGCGCCGTTGCTGGGACGGCAGGCGTAGTAGTGCCACTGCATCGCCTGGAACCGCTGCGGCAGGCCGTCGAACAGGGCGTCGCCCTCGGCGGCCGGCGTCAGCTCGACCTCGTGCCAGCCGATCTCGTGCGGCTCGCACCGGTAGACGGTGCCGCCCGTGGCCTCGGTCAGCACCTGCGCGCCCAGGCACAGGCCCATGTACGGCGTGCGCCGCTCGAGCGCCTCGCGCACCAGCTCGATCTCCTGCGCCAGCCAGGGGTGCTCACCGGCCTGGTGCGTGTCGACCAGGCCGCCGCCGGCGACCAGGGCGTCGATCCCGTCCAGCGATGCGGGCAGCTCGTCCCCGGCGTAGGGGTGCAGCGTGTCGACCGTGAACCCGTGCTGCTCGAGCGCCTCCACGAACAGGCCGGCGGGGTCGGTCGACTCGTTCTGGATGTGCAGCGCCCTAGCCACGGAACTTGGCCGCCTCGCGATACGCCTCCTGCTCGCGCCGGATCAGGTCGGGGTTGACGCCGCGTGCCACCGCCAGCTCGTGCGCCAGCCACTGCACGGCGGGCGCCGTCGCCAGCAGCGCCTCTGCCGCAGCGGGAAGCGCGTCCGCGACCGGCGTGGGCACGTACCCGGCGGCGGCCATGCCAGTGTCGGGCGCCTGGCGGCCGATCACGGCGCACCGCACGCCCACCCGGGCGGACGCCTGCAGCACCATCTGGCCGAGCTCGCGGCGCGGGCCCGAGCGCCGTCGGTCGTGCTCGATCAGCACCAGCCCCGTGCGCTCGTCGCAGGCCGGCAGGTGGCCGTGCAGGAACGTCTCGAGATCCCGCATAGCGGTCGGGATGTGGGCGGCCTCCTCGATCTTGAGGGTCAGCTCGCGAGCCGCGATGCGGTCGGCGCCCGACCCGACGACGATCAGGTGGTCGCAGCCGTTCAGCGCGTCGGCCACAGCCGTGACGGAGGCGCGGTCGCCGACTCCCGAGGTGACCAGCGTCTCGACGACGCCGGGCGACGGCTTCGCGGCCAGGGCCAGGGTGGCGGCGATTGGCGACGTGTAGCCGACGGTGTGGCACCAGCTGCGGTCGACCATGGGCGTGACCAGCACGGCATCGGCCTGCTCGGTGGCCTTGCTCTCGCCCCGGGCGGTGATCAGGGCGGTGCCCGATCCGGCCCGGCGGGCCGCCTCGAGCGCCTCGATGGTGGCCCAGGTGCCGCCCTCGTGGGAGATGCCGAGCACGGCGCCGCCCTGCTGTGGTTCGAGTGCCGCCTCGTATGCCTGCCGTGATCCGGCCGGCGTGGCGGCCTCGGTCAGGATCTCCGCCGCGGCCAGCGCCGCGTGCTCGCTGGTGCCGCAGCCGACGACCGTCAGCGGGCCGTCCACCCTCAGCAGCAGCGCCAGCGGCGCCGTGTCGCTCGTGGTTGCAATCTGCTCGAGCAGGGGAGGCTGGGCCTCGATCATCTCCTGCATCACCCAGGGCGGGTGCGGGCGCAGCTCCGGGAAGTCCTCGGTGTGCCAGTCGTCGGTCATGCGGCGCAGTCTATGCGCGCCCGGTCACCGCTCGGCGCCGGCTGCCAGCACCGTCACGCGGCCACGGCCGATCTCGACGTGGCCGGCGCGCTGCAGCTCGTGCAGCACGCGGTTCACCGTCAGCCGCGAGGTGCCGGCGAGCCCGGCCAGGTCGTCCTGCGTGAGCGGGATCGTGGCCCGCCCGGAAGGTTCCCGGTACCGCTCGGCGAGGCCGTCCAGCATCAGGCGGACGCGCCGCGGCGCCGGCGTGTAGAGGGCCTCGACCAGGCGCTCGGTCAGCTCGGCCACACGCTGCCCGAGCAGCTCCACCAGGAACACGTCGATCTCCCGGTGCTGCGCACGCAGGCGATCGAGGTCGGTGCGGGACAGCGCGTAGGTCTCACTGGCCGAGATCGCCTCGACCTTGGCGCTGCGCACCTGCGTCCCGCCCAGCAGTGCGAGCTCGCCGAAGCACTCGCCCGGTCCCACCAGCTGCAGGGTGGCGACGCTCCCCAGCGGGGTGATCACCCGCACCGCCAGGCACCCGCTGCTGACCAGATGCAGCGTGTCGGCCGGGTCGTCGCGGTGAAAGACGACCTCGCCGCGCTTGAACCTGCGCCGCCGCGCCGAGGTCAGCACTCCGCGAGCCTCGTCGTCG
>DASUHV010000140.1:0-3897 GCA_036273355.1 Gaiellales bacterium | reverse complement strand
AGGAACAGCGCGGCGGCGGCCACGTCGGCGGGCCGTCCCAGGCGCGAGAAGGGCGTGCGGGCGTGCGAGTAGGCGAGCACCTCCTCCGAGTCCTGGCGCACGAGGATCTTGCCCGGCGCCAGACCGTTCACGATCACGCCCTGCGGGCCGAAGTCGACGGCCAGCTGATGGGTCAGGTTGATGACGCCGCCCTTGGCGGTGCAGTACGCGACGTGGCCGGGCGCGCCGATCATGCCGTGCTGCGAGGAGATGTTGATGATGCGCCCGCGCGCCTCCGCCACCGGCTCCTGGCCGAGCATCTGCTGGACGGCGCGCTTGCAGCACAGGAACACGCCGCGCAGGCCCACGTCCATGATCGCGTCCCAGTCCTCGGGCTCGGTCTCCAGCAGGCCCTTCGAGTGGCGGCCGGCGACGATCGCGTTGTTCACCATCACGTCCAGGCGGCCGCGCCGCTCGACGGCGGTCGTGACCAGCCGGTCGATGTCGTCCCACCGCGAGGCGTCGGCCTCGACGAAGACGCCGCTGCCGCCGGCCCCTTCGATCAGATCGACGGTCGGCTCACCGCCCTCGCGCGGGTCCGGCCGCACGTCGCCGACCACCACGTCGGCGCCCTCGGCAGCGAAGGTGAGGGCCATCGCCCGGCCCAGGCCGGAGGCCGCGCCGGTGATGACGATCGACTTGTCCTGCAGTCGCCCCGCGCTCATCTCGCATCCCCTTTCCGTCGACGCACCCGAGCATAGCGACGGCCGTGCGCGGGCTCGGGCCGGTCCGTGCCAGAATGCCGGACACCGAACCAACGCCGACCAAGGGGGACCGGATGGACGATGATCGCGCACGAGAGCTGCTGGCGGAGGAGCGGCGACGGATCGAGGAGGCGCTGGCGACGAGCACCGTTGTCACCACCGACGACGAGTCCACCGCGGACGACGCCGACAACGCCACCGACACGTACCAGAACGAGTTCGACGAGGGCAGGAGCGACGACCTCAACGAGCAGCTGGCCGCAGTCGAGCGGGCCGAGCAGCGGCTGGCAGAGGGCCGCTACGGTCTCTCGATCGAGAGCGGTGATCCGATCCCGGACGAGCGGCTGGAGGCGATCCCGACGGCCGAGCGCACGGTCGCCGAGGAGGAGCGCTTCGACCGCGGCGCCTAGTCGCCCGCCTGCTCCGCGGTCTGCTGCGCCAGGCGCTCGGAGGCCATCGTCCGCGCGGCTCCGTGAACGTCGGCCATGCCGGTGATCGCCGTCAGGAACTCCTCCCGGCCGAGCGTGTAGAGGCTGGCGTCGCTGGACGCCGTCACCGTCGCGGTGCGCGGTGTGTCGTTGAGGAGCGCAATCTCGCCGAAGCCCTCGCCGCGGCGGAGCGTGGTCGCGAACCCGGCCGTGGTGGTGACCGCCACCTCGCCGTCGGCGACCAGGTAGAACAGGTCGCCGGGCTCGCCCTCCCGGATCAGCACCTCGCCGGCCGCGGCGTGACGCGGCTCCAGCATGCGCGCGACGCCCTCCATCTGAGGCGGCGGCAGCGGCCGGAACAGCGACATCGCGCGCAGCAGCCCGATCTGGACGATCGGCACGGTCGCCCGGGCGTCTGCCCGCAAGATCGCCGGCAGCAGCACGAGCGTCACCAGCGGCATGATCGCTCCCACGCCCAGGATCGCCGCCTTGGTGCCACCCAGGCCGATCAGGATCGGCACCACCAACGAGCCCAGCGACAGGCCGAGCATGTCGACGCTCTCTATCACGCCGAAGATGCGGCCCAGGACGGCGGGCGTCCCCGTGCGCTGAAGCAGCGTGCGACCGGAAACGTCGAACAGGCTGCGCCCGACGTTCGCGAGCAGCAGCAGCAGGATCGTGATCCCCACCCGCGGCCAGACCGCGATCAAGGCGACCGATGCGCCCATGATCGCGGCCGCGGCGACCAGCGGAGGCGCCAGCCGCGGCCTGCCTACCAGCCCCACCGTGACGAACACGGCGACCAGGCCGCCGGCGCCGAAGGTGGCGTTCAGGATGCCCACGCCCGACTGCCCGATGTCCAGCTCGTTGAGCGCGAGCACGACGAACAGCACGTCCATCGCTCCGAGGTACAACGACTGCGAGGTGAGAACGCCCATCAACACCGCGGTGCCGTGCTCGCCCTTGAGCGCGCGGAACCCGTCGACCGCGTCCGCGATCGGCGAGCCCACGTCGCCCGGTTCGGCCGGCGGCAGCGACCTCGTCAGCGGCAGCGACACCCACGTGGCGACCAGCATGGCGACGGCGAATGACGCCACCACCCAGCCTGGCCCGCCGATCGCGATCACACCGGCGGCAATGACGGGACCGACCATGATGCCGGCGCTCTCGATCCAGCCCAGCGCCGCATTTCCGGCGGTCAGCTCGTCGGGGGTGTGCACGGCGGCCGGCAGCACGACGTTCATGGTCGGCCGCGTGGCGTTGAACGTGGGTGCTGCCAGGATGGCAAACACGTAGACGACCGCGGGCGGGCCGTGGACGAGCAGCGCGATCGCCAGCAGTCCCATGCCCACTGCCTGCGCCGCGTAGCCGGCGACGAGCACCCACCCGGCCTGGTAGCGGTCCGCGAACGTGGCCAGCAACGGCGCGATCACGACGCACGGCAGGAGCTGCGCCGCCGCCAGGATGCCGCTGGCCTTGGCTCCGCCCTGGTTGTAGGCGTAGACCAGCACGGCGATCCACTCGCCGTACTCGGCGGCGTTGAACAGCGCGAAACCGATTCCGCATCGCCGCAGCGTCGGGTTTCGCGTCAACTTCGCGAGAGGCGCCAGCCGGCTCAGCACGGAGCGATCCTACGCCGTTTGATGTACCACGAGCCATCGAGCTAGGTGAAGCACCTCGGGGCGTCGGTTGCCGATCGGCAGTGTCAGGCTGAAGCCAGACACTGCAGGCGCGCTTCAGGGCTACGCTGTCTGCATGTCAGAGCCCAGCGAACCGCAGGATCCACCGCAGTCAGCGTCGACGAGCGTCGGTGAGGCCGCCGCCGACGCGCCCGATCCGCCCCGAGCGGGTGACCTCGATGCACCGGCCGTTCCGTTCATCGGCCGGCGTGGGCATCGGCGGCGTGGCGTCGAGTCGATCTTCATCCGGTTCGTTGCAACCGGTGGCGTGATCGGGATCGGCGTCGCCGCGGCTGCGATCATGGGCACGCAGGACGTCGCCGCATGGATTATCGGGCTGGTGGTGTCGGTGCTGAGCGTGGTGCTGGCTGCGATCCTGTGGTCGTCGCGCACGCTCTGAGCAGAACCCACCACCTGCGCTAGTCGCAGTCCTGCTGTCCCCGCTCACGTCGCTCGAACTCGAGCATCATCAGCCGCAGCAGCGCGTTCAGCTGCACCTTCTCCCGCTCGTTCAGCGCGGCGGTGACCAGTGCCTCCTTCTTGGCCTGCGCGCCGACCGCCCTCCGGTACGTCTTGCGGCCGTGGTCGGTCAGCTCCACCACCACGCTGCGCCGATCGTCCGGGTCGGGCAGCCGCTGCACCAGCCCGGCCTGCTCCAACCGGTCGAGCCGGTTGGTCATCGCGCCGCTGGAGAGCTCCATCCGCGTGGCCAGCCGCCCGGGGGTGCTCCGGAAGGGCTCGCCGCTCTGCGCCAGGATCGAGAGCACCTTGTTCTCGGCCGTGTCCAGCCCGAACTCCGCCAGCGTCTCGTCCATCGTGCGCTGCAGGCGCCGGGCCAGCCCGGAGATGCGGTCGACGATGCCCTCGACCTCCAGGTCGAGGTCCGGCAGCACCAGGTGGATGCTTTCCAGAAACGCGTCGACGTGGTCCCGATCCTCAGTCTTTGCCATGCCTCACATTCTCGCAGAAAAGTAGTTTGACGTCAAGGTATCTCAGCGCTAGAATCTCGACTTCAAGATACTTAAGGTGAAGAGAGGAGCGGACATG
>DASUHV010000139.1:0-12750 GCA_036273355.1 Gaiellales bacterium | reverse complement strand
GCGTCAACCTGTTCACGCTCGAGTCCGGCGGCGGGTTCATGCCGATCGCGCTGCCGGTGCCCGATCCACGCTCCGCGGCCGTGCAGTTCGTGAACGAGTCGACCGGCGCGGTGATCGCATCCAGCGCGCTGACCAGGAACGGCGCCGCCAACGGGCTCGCGATCTGGGACAACAGCAGCGCGCCGATCTCGTTGCCGGTGAATACCCCCAACATCGGCGTGCGGGTGATCCTGAGCGGATCGAGCTCCACCACCTGCGGCGACACCCTGGTGCAGTGCTACACCGGCGTCGACTACGTGCGCGGCTACGACTCGACCGCGGTCTATAGCAACACGACCGGCCCGGCCGTCACCGATGCCACGCTCACGCCCGGCACCTGCAGCGACGCCTGGTTCGCCGGCAGCACCTGCACGGCCGGGTTCAGCGCGGCAATCAACATCGGCACCCACGCGACCGGCTCGGCGATCATGAAGGCGGTCGTCGCCGGCACCAGCTATCCGCTCACGTACAGCGCCGCCACCGGTCGCTGGTCGACCGCGGGCACGCCGATCTCGATCCCGGCCGGCGCCGGGCAGCGCCCGGTCACGCTCAGCTGGGAGCTGCAGGACGGCACCTGGAACAGCAACACCTGCACCAACAGGGGCAACAACCGCTGCACGGGAACGATCAACTCGACCCTGCAGCGAAGCTACGGCGCGATCAACAGCGCCACCGGGTCGGGGCCGATCACGACCCTGTCGGTGCTCACCGGCGGGGGCTCCTCGGTCAGCAACCATAGCTACGCGCTGGGCAGCACGGTCAGCAACGTGGTGGTGCGGATTGGCATCCAGGACGTGCTCGAGTTGGCCGCGGCCAGCGACCCGCCGGTGCAGCTGCGCGTGGTGGTCGGCTCGCAGAACCAGTCGGTCGACTGCGACCCCAACGTCTCCACGCTGAAGGAGGAGCTGCACCTGGGCTGCTCGCCGATCTACGGCCGCAACAGCGGCTCGGATGCATGCGGCACCTCGGGGCCGGCGCTGTGGAGCACGCCGCAGCCGTGGCTGTGCGTCGCCACCCAGACAGGCAGCGCCACCAACCAGATCCCGGCCGGCCTCAACGAGCGGATCCTGGGCACCGACAAGCCGAACTCATGCACCTCGCCGAACCACTGGCCCAACTACCAGCCGGGCGACCCCCGGATCGTCCAGCTCTTCGTCACGCCCTTCGGCTCGTTCGACGGCAACGGCTCCACCACCGTGCCGGTCACCCGCTTCGCCGCCTTCTACATCACCGGCTGGACAGGGCAGGGCAGCGGCTTCAACAACCCCTGCCAGGGCAACGGCGACGACCCTGCCCCGGACCCCGCAACCATCGTCGGCCACTTCATCAAGTACGTCGACACAACCGGCAACGGCTCCGGGTCGAGCGGCTGTGACTTCACGTCCGTCGATTCGTGCGCCCTGATCATGACGCAATAGCGCCAAGAACGAAGGAGAACGAAACACCATGCAACGGTTCACGTCATCTCGAAGAGGCACCCTGGCGCTGGGCGTCATGGCGGCCCTGATCGCGGCAGCTCTGCTGCTGGTCTACATCGCCCAGTACCGGAACGACGTCAACAACAGCTCGTCGACGGCGACGGTGCTGGTCGCCAACCGGCTGATCCCGCAGAACTCGAGCGGCGATGTGGTCGCGTCGGAGAAGTGGTTCACCATCGTCCAGAAGCCGAAGTCGGAGGTTTTGAGCGGCGCCATCAGCGATCCCTCCAGCATCCGGGGGCTGGTCGCAACGCACGACATCTTCCCCGACCAGCAGCTGACCGCCAACGACTTCAAGACGGCCCCGACCGACGCCGTGTCGTACAACCTGACCGGCGACGAGCGCGCCATCGCGATCCCGCTTGACTCGGCACACGGTCTCACCCCGTTTATCCAGGCAGGCGACCACGTCGACATCCTCGGTGGCTTCGACGTGATCCCGATCGGCAACAACGGTGCACCGATCAACAGCGGCGGTCAGGCTCGCCCGGTGCTGAAGGCGATCGCCCAGAACGTCAAGGTGCTGGACGTGCCCAGCAGCGACTCCTCAGCGACGTCGTCGGGCAACGACACCGGCAACGTGGTAGTGGAGGTCACCGAGCAGCAGGCCTGGGACATCGACTTTGCCACCAAGAACGGCACCGTGTTCCTGGCGGCTCGCGGGCAGACCGGAGCGACCAGCTCGCGGCCGTCGCTCGTGACGCTCGAGACACTGCTGCTCGGCGTTCCGCCGATCAAGATCTACCAGTCGTTCGGCGGCCATCGGTGACCGGTTCCGTCCGAGTCCTGGTCGTCCTCGACCCGTCGGTCACCGGCGAGCAGGTGATGCCGTCGGTACCGGTGGATGACGTCAACGTCGTCGGCACGATCGACGATCCACGCGAGATGCTTCGTGCACTCGAGCGGACGCGCGCCGACCTGTTGCTGCTCGCGTGCGACCATGGCTCGGACGGAATCGTGCAGCTGATCGGCGAGGCAACCCGGCAGCGGCCGGGCCGGCCGGTGCTGGTGCTCTGCGCGGGCGCTCCGAACGGCTTCGTGCGACAGGTGTTCGACGCGGGCGCCGATGACATCGTGGAGCTTCCGCAGTCGCGCGAGAGCGTCCGCTTCCTGATCGAGAAGGCGATCGCCAGGCGCCAGCCGAGCGAACGGGCGCCCGCACGCACGGTGGTGGTGCTCGGCCCCAAGGGCGGCACCGGCAAAACGCTGACCGCGTGCAACCTGGGGGTGCTGCTGGCGAACGCCGGACACCGCACGGTGCTGGTGGACATCGATCTGCAGTTCGGAGACGTCGGGCTGTCGCTCGGCCTGCGGCCCGACCGCACCATCTACGACCTGGCCACGTCCGGCGGAACCATGGACGCGACCAAGGTCAGCGACTACCTGACCAGGCACTCCTCGGGGCTGGAGGTGCTGATCGGCCCCGCCAGACCCGACCAGGCAGCCACCGTTACGGTGCCGATGCTGCTCGAGCTCTACGCCATCCTCGGCACCGAGTTCGACTATGTCGTCGTCGACACGCCGCCCGGGTTCACACCGGAGGTGATCGCATCGATCGACCTATCCACCGACCTGTGCGTGGTCGGCACGCTGGACACGCTCTCGCTCAAGAACACCCGGCTGGGGCTGGAGACGCTCAGCATGATGGGCTACCCGGAGCAGCAGGTGTCGCTGGTGCTGAACCGGGCGCAGACCAAGGTCGGCATCACCGGGGAGGACGTCGAGGCGATCGTGGGGCGGACACCGGACGTGTTCATCCCCAGCGACCGCAACATCCCTCGATCCGTGAACGAGGGATCGCCGATCTCCGTGTCGGAACCCAAGTCGGACGCCGCCAAGGCGTTCGTCGCGCTCACAGACCGCTACCTGCCGGATCGCGAGGCGCCCGTTGCGCCGTCGCGTCGCCGGCTTCTCGCAAGGAAGGCATGATGGATCTCCAGGAACGTCTCGCAGCCGGCCAACCGTCGGTCGAAGCACCCACCGCAGTCGACCCGTTCGCCGAGGTGAAGAACCGCCTTCACCTCGCGGTGATCGGGGAGCTCGGCCCGCAGCTGTATTCGGAGGAGCTCGACGAATCGGCCATGCGCCACAAGGTGATCACGTCGATCAACACGCACCTGGCCAAGGAGGCCGGCATCTCGCACGGCGACCGCCAGGCGATCGCCGCCGACGTCGCCGACGACATCCTCGGCCACGGCCCGCTCGCGCGGCTGCTGGCCGACGACTCGATCACTGAGATCATGGTGAACGGCCCGCACGACATCTGGGTCGAGCGCGCCGGCCGGCTGTACGAGGCCCCGGTGCGATTCGCCGACACCAGCCACCTGCGCCGCATCATCAACAAGATCGTGGCCCAGGTCGGACGCCGCATCGATGAGTCGTCGCCGATGGTGGATGCGCGCCTGCCCGACGGCAGCCGTGTCAACGCCATCATCCCGCCGCTGTCGCTGAGCGGCCCGCTGCTGACGATCCGCAAGTTCGGCGAACGCCGGCTCGATCTGCAGGACATGATCCGCATCGGCACGCTCACCGATGAAACGGTCGATTTCCTCAGCCGCTGCATCCAGGCCGAGCTGAACGTCCTCATCTCGGGCGGTACCGGCTCGGGCAAGACCACGCTGCTGAACGCCCTCACCACCGCCGTGCCCAACGATCAGCGCGTCGTCACGATCGAGGACGCGGCCGAGCTGAAGCTGAACCAGCGCCACGTGCTGCGGTTGGAGTCGCGGCCGCCCAACATCGAAGGTCAGGGCTCGGTGCCGATCCGCGAGCTGGTGCGAAACGCCCTGCGCATGCGGCCCGACCGCATCATCGTAGGCGAGGTGCGCGGCGCCGAGGCGCTGGACATGCTCCAGGCCATGAACACCGGCCACGACGGGTCGCTCTCGACGGTGCACTCGAACAGCACCCGCGACGCGCTCGCGCGTATCGAGACGATGGTGCTGATGGCCGGCTACGACCTGCCGATCAAGGCGATCCGCCAGCAGGTCGCGAGCGCGCTCGACCTGATCGTCCACCTTGAACGGCTCGAGGACGGCAGCCGCCGCGTGATGCAGATCACGGAGGTGCAGCGGATGGAGTCGGACGTGATCACCTTGCAGGACGTGTTCCGGTTCGAGATCGACAACGTCACGGCCGACCACCGGGTCGACGGCGGTCTGCGCCCGACCGGCCTGCGTCCCTCGTTCGTGGCCAAGTTCCAGAAGCACGGCATCGACCTGCCGAACGAGATGTTCAAGCTGGCCGGCGAGGGACACCTGGCGGCGCCGCGCGCGATCGCACGGAGCGCCCGATGAGCCGGCGAGGCGCCGTCTTCGCAGCCGTTGCCGTGGCATGCGCCCTGCTGGTGCCGGCCACGGCGCACGCCCAGGCCGGACAGCTCACGCTGACCCCGCAGCAGGGTACCGAGTTCCCCGACCGCACCTTCGTGCTGACCCTGCCGAACGGTGCCCCGGTCGATCCCGCATCCGTCAGCGTCACCGAGAACGGGCAGCCGGTCGACGGCGTGCGGGTCGCCCCGCTGCAGAGCCTCGATCAGGCCGGCGTGGTGCTGGTGATCGATGCCAGCGACAGCATGCACGGCGCGTCGATCGAGACCGCATTTGCGGCGGCGCGGCAGTTCGCCGCGCAGCGCAATCCACGCCAGCCGCTGGCGGTGGTCGTGTTCAACAACCGGGCAACGGTGCTGCTGCCATTCACCACCGACGGCGACAAGATCACCGCCGCGCTGGCAACCACCCCGCGGCTCGCACAGGGCACGCACATCCTGGACGCTGCCGCGCAGGGCCTGTCGCTGATCGGAGCCACGCACATGCAGTCGGGCTCCGTGGTGATCATGTCCGACGGCGCCGACACGGGCAGCGGCGAGACGCTGGCAGAGCTCGGCGCCACCGCCCGTCACGAGCGCGCGCGGGTGTACTCCGTCGGCCTGCAGTCGTCGGACTTCCAGCCGCAGCTGCTGCAGCAGATCGCCGGCGCCACCGGCGGCTCGTACACCGAAGCATCATCAGCCGACCAGCTGACCGCCATCTACCACACACTCGGTGCGGCGCTCGCCAATCAGTACGTGCTGGGATACCGATCGCTGCAGCCGGCGGCCTCGACTGTGGACGTGCGGGTGACGGTCGACGGTGTTGCGGGTGCCGCCAGTTCGAGCTACCAGACGCCCGCGCTGTCGGCGTCCGCGCCCAGCTCGGCGTCGTCGACCTCCCGGTTCTCGGACTTCATCCACTCCTGGATCGGCGCACTGCTGGTCGCCAGCCTGGGAGGTTGTCTGGTCGCCTTCGCGGTGATCAGCATCTTCCAGCCGCGCAGCCGAGCGCTACGGCGCCGGGTGGGCGGCTTCGTTCCCGAGGCCGAGAGCTCGAGCTCCGACACCTCGCCGATCACGGACGCGCTCTACGAGGGCACCGAGCGGGCGCTGGGCAGCACCCCCTGGTGGCACCGGTTCAGCGAGGACGTCGAGATCTCTGGGGTACCTCTGACGCCGGCCCAGGTGATCGTGCTCGGGCTCACGGCGGGCGTGCTGTTCTCGTCGCTGCTGGTGCTCGCCTTCGATTCACCGATCCTGCTGTTGATGATCCCGCTGCTGCCGGTGGTGGCGTGCGTGCTGGTGTCGACCCGCGCCGATCGGCGACGGTTCGAGTTCGCCAGCCAGCTGCCGGACAACCTCCAGGTGCTGGCCTCGGCGCTGCGCGCGGGACACAGCTTGATCAGCGCGATGGCCGTGATGGCCGAGGACGCCGCCGAGCCCTCGCGCACCGAGTTCAAGCGGGTGGTCGCCGAGGAGCGGATCGGCGTCCCGGTGGACGAGGCGATCGCGGAAGTCGGCCGGCGGATGAACAGCCGCGAGGTGAAGCAGATCGCGCTGGTCTCGGTGGTGCAGGCGCAGACCGGCGGCAACACGGCCGAGATCCTCGATCAGGTGGCGATCAACGTGCGCGCTCGCTTCGAGCTGAAGCGGCTCGTGCGGACGCTGACCGCGCAGGGCCGGGCATCGCGTTGGATCGTGACCGCGCTCCCGATCGGGCTATTCCTGATGATCCTGCTCGTCAACCCGAGCTACGTGCAGCCTCTGCTGCACACAACCGCGGGTCACATCCTGCTGGCGGCGACGGCAGCCATGAACGTAGCCGGTTCCTACGCCATCGGGCGAATCGTCACAGTGGAGGTGTGAGTCGATGAGCGTTCTCATCTTGATCGCAGGGCTGGTCGCATGTGCGGGCGCGGTGACGCTGCTGACGCGCGGACTCTCGGCATCGCGGCTGCGCACCTCCGAGACGATCGGCCAGATCCACCAGTACGGCTACACGATGCCGGCGGAGCCGCTGCCGGCGCCCAGCCGTGGCCCGCTGACCGCGCTCCTGAACCGCGCCGTCGAGTTCTTCGGCGAGATGCTGAGCGAGCGCGGCGCGGCGTCGAACGTGCGCACCGAACTGCTGGCCGCGGCCATGTACGACACGTCGGTGGCCCGCTTCATGGGCTTCCGGGCGCTGCTGGCACTGGGCTGCGGCGCCCTCTGGGTGTGGACCGCATCCACGCTCGGCTATTCGTTGCTGGTGTTCGTGGCAGGCGCCGCCGGTGCGGCATTGGCCGGCTGGGTGTTCCCACTGGCCGTGGTGCGGCGCCGCGCTGAGGACCGTTACGAGCGGATCGAGCGCGAAATGCCAGACCTGATGGACCTGCTCGTTGTCACGGTCGAATCGGGCATGAGCTTCAACGCCTCGCTCAAGGTCGCCACCGAGCGCCTGGAGGGACCGCTCGGCGACGAGCTGCGGCTGACGCTGCAGGAGCAGAGCCTGGGCCTCTCGATCGAGGAGGCGCTCCGCAACATGCTGGCGCGCTGTAACACGATCGGCATCCGCTCGTTCGTGCGGGGCGTGCTGCAGGGCGAGACGATGGGCGTGTCGATCGGCCAGATCATGCGCAACCTCGCGCACGAGGTGCGGGCTCAGCGCAAGGCTGCGGCCGAGGAGCGCGCGCAGAAGGCTCCCGTGAAGATGCTGTTCCCGCTGATCTTCCTGATCTTCCCGGCCATGTTCGTGGTGCTACTGGCCCCAGCCGTGATGGACTTCGTCAAGGCCTTTCACAACGTCCATCACTGAGGTCAGCGAATCGGAGGCCCGAGCGCACCCTGGGCCAGCCGCAGGATCCAGATCACCGAGACCATCCGGTAGACGAAGGCCGGCAGCAGCACCGCGAACAGGGACAGGTGGGCCTGGTACGGCTGAGCGACGACCTCGAGGGCGGAATCGAGGACGGGCACCAGCAGGTACAGGCCGACAATCGAGACAGCGAAGTGGATCATCGCGCGCCGGAACTCCGTGGGCGCCCGCTCCGGGAAGCGCACCACGATCCAGACGGCCACGGCGGCAGCGGCCGCTACGAACAGGACGCTGAAGGTTTCAACCGTCACGACATCACCCTTCCTGGATCGGGAGCGCGGGTGTGGAGTTCATCGGCTGGTGGCCAGCGCCACTGTAGCGTAATCGGTCAAGCGGCGGCGTTCAGGAATTCCCGCGCCGCGGGCTCCTAGCCTGCCCCGAACGTCGCCAGAATCGCCTCGGCAACCTCGCGCAGCGGCCTGCCCGTCTGCTGGCTGGCTCCGCGCAGGCGCACGAACGCCTCCGCCTCGCTGAGCCCGTCCTTCTCCATCAGCAGGCCCTTGGCGCGCTCGATCAGCTTGCGCGCCTCCAGCGCGTCGCGCAGCGATCCCGCCTCGTCGCGCAGCGCCTGCAGCTCGGCGTGCCGGGCCCGCGCCGCCTCGATCGCGGGCAGCAGGTCGGTCTCGCGGAACGGCTTGACCAGGTAGCCGAACACGCCGGCGTCGACGGCGCGGCCGACCAGCGCGGCCTCCGAGAACGCGGTCAGCATCACGATCGGGATCTGCCGCTGCTCGAGCATCTGGCGGGCGGCCTCGATGCCGTCCAGCTCGGGCATCTTGACGTCCATCACCGCCAGGTCGGGCCGGTGCTCCGCGGCCAGCGCGACCGCCTCGCGCCCGTCGCGGGCCTCGGCCACCACCTCGAACCCGGCCCGCTCCAGCATCGCCCGCACGTCCAGGCGGATGATGGTCTCGTCCTCCGCGATCAGGACACGGCCGGAAATCGCACCACCGCCTTCCCTCGCAGGTCGATGCGCCCGCGCAGCTCCTCGCGCACCAGCGCCGCCGCGATCGTCAGGCCCAGCCCCTGGCGCGGACCGGGCGGCGGCCCCTGGCCCTCGTCGCCGACGCTCATCACGATGCTGCCGCCGTCGCGCACCAGCTCCACCGAGATGCGGCCGCGGCCGTGCTCGAGCGCGTTCTGGAACAGCTCGCAGAACACCAGCGCCACCGCCGTCGCGCGCTGGCCGGGAAGCACCACCGGCTGCAGCGTGCTGACCACCTCGCGCCCGCCCAGGCCCTGCCCCAGCATCGCCTCCAGCCGCCCGATCAGCCCGGCGCAGTCGACGTCGTCGTGGTGCGAGGTAGTCAGCAGATCGTGCACGGCCGCGATC
The DNA here is from genome assembly GCA_036273355.1 of Gaiellales bacterium. Lineage (GTDB taxonomy): Bacteria > Actinomycetota > Thermoleophilia > Gaiellales > JAICJC01 > JAICYJ01. The sequence goes on along the minus strand of DASUHV010000139.1, from coordinate 3,736 downwards.
GACAGGATCCGGTGCACGCTCTCCTCGAGCGCCCGCTCGGCCGCGGGGTCGTCGATCGCGCGCGCCTGCAGGCGCAGCAGCGAGGCCACGGTCTGCAGGTTGTTCTTGACCCGGTGGTGGATCTCCTGGACGGCCAGCGACTCCAGCTCCGACACCCGCGCCCGCGTCTGCTCGTACAGCTTCGCGTTCTCGATGGCCTGCCCGACCTGCCCTGCGATGGCGGTCAGCAGCGCCACCTCGTCCTCGCCGAAGGCGCGCGGCAGCCGCGTGCGCACGTTCAGCGCCCCCTCCAGCCGGTCGCGCGCGTGCACAGGCACGGCCAGGATCGACTCGTACTCGTCCTCGGGCAGGTTCGGGAAGCCGACGAAGCGCGCGTCGAGGTGCGCCGCCTCGGCGATCATGACCGGACGGCCCTCGGCCGCCGACGTCCCGGTGATGCCCTCGCCCAGGTGCATGCGCGGGCGGTGGCTGGGGTCGCCGAAGCGTCCGTCGTGCGTGGCGCGCAGCTCCAGCACGTCGTCCGTCTCGTCGTACAGGTAGACGAAGCAGGCGTCCGCCTCGAGCGCGGAGGTGACCTTGGCGGCGATCCGCTCGAACACGACATCGAGGTCGAGCGAGGAGTTGACCGCGGCGATCGTGTCGGTGAGCAGCTCGAGGTGGCGAGCCGTACGGTCGGTGGCGGCCATAGGTGAGTGTAGATGCGCGGGTTCCCTCATATGCGAGAGTGCCGTCATGACACTTCCGCTGAAGCCACCGATCAAACCCCAGCTCGCCAAGCCCCAGGACGAGCTGCCCGAGGGCGAGGGCTGGTGCTACGAGCCCAAGCTGGACGGGTTCCGGACGATCGTCTTCGTCGACGGCGACTCGCACATGCTGCAGTCGCGGAACGGCCGGCCGATGGACCGCTACTTCCCGGAGCTGCGCTTCCCGCCCGGCCGCTACGTGCTGGACGGCGAGCTGATCATCCCCGACGGCGAGGCCGAGGACTTCGAGGCGCTCCAGAACCGCATCCACCCGGCCGCCTCGCGCGTGCAGATGCTGGCCGAGCAGACGCCGGCGCGGTTCGTCGCGTTCGATCTGCTCGCGCACGACGACACCGTCACCCTCGACCAGGAGCTGGCCGCACGGCGGGCGCTGCTCGAGCAGGTGGTCGCCGACCCCGTGATCCTGATTGACCAGACCACCGACCTCAAGCGCGCGGCGCGCTGGCTGCAGGAGCGCGAGGGCGTCGTCGCCAAGGTGGACGACGCTCCCTACCGCCCGGGTGAGCGCGTGGGCATGGTGAAGGTGCGCCGGCAGCGCACGATCGACGCCGTCGCGATCGGCTGGCGCGAACGCAAGGCCGGCGGCGCCGTCGCGTCGCTGATCCTGGCCCTCTACGACGCTGACGGGGAGCTGCGGCACGTCGGGCACACCTCCGGTTTCACGGCCAAGCGCGCGCGCGAGCTGCTCGACGTCGTCAGGCCGCTCGAGACCGGCGAGCACGGCGAGCCCGGGCCCAACCGCTGGACCGGCGAGCGCGAGACCGCCTGGCACAGCCTGCGTCCGGAGCTGGTCTGCGAGGTGCAGATCGAGCACACCAGCGGCGGGCGCATCCGCCACGGCGCGAAGCTGCTGCGCTTCCGCGACGACAAGCTCCCCTCGGAGTGCCTGGTCGACCAGATCGACCGATGAGCTCGCCCGAGCCGCCCGCGATCACCCTCGCCCACCTGTCCGACCTGCACTTCGGCACCGAGGACTGGACGATGGCGACGCGGCTGCTGGACGACATCGCGGAGCTGCGTCCGCGCCTGACCGTGGTCAGCGGCGATCTCACCCAGCGCGCCCGGCGCCGCCAGTTCGCCGCCGCCCGCGCCTACCTCGACCGGCTGGGCCCGCTGCTGGTCGTGCCGGGCAACCACGACATCCCGCTCTACGACGTCACCCGGCGGGCGCTGTCACCGATGGGCCGCTACCGGTCGATGGTGACCGATGAGCTGAACCCCTTCCTCGTGGACGACGACCTGGCCGTGCTGGGCCTTAATACGACCCGGCCGGCGCGCTGGAAGGAGGGGAGCATCTCGCCCGCCCAGGTGGAGCTGATCCGAACCAGCTTCGCCGGCGCGCCCGCCACGGCCAGGCGGGTGCTCGTCACCCACCACCCGTTCCTGCCGCCGCCGTCGCTGCCCCAGGCGATCGTGGTGCACGGCCGCGAGGCGACGCTGGCGGCCATCCGCGAAGCCGGTGTGGAGCTGCTGCTGGCAGGCCACCTGCACGTGGGCTACGCCGACGTTGTCGGCGGCGACGACGGGCCGCTGTCGGTGCAGGCGGGAACCGCGTTCTCGCGCCGGCGCCGCGGGCAGCCCAACGCCTACAACGTGATCACACTCGATGCCGCGGGCGTGCAGGTGCAGCCACAGGTCTGGGACGGCCACGGGTTCCGGCCGGCGGCCGGGCCGGGCGCCCCGGAAGGGGACGCCTGACCCGGCCCAGCCGGATCTTCCGCTACAGCATGGGCAGGTAGCGGTCGAGCTCCCAGGCCGACAGCTGCACCCGGTACTCGTCCCACTCGCGCCGCTTCAGCGCCAGCAGCCGGTCGCGGAGCTCGGGGCCGAGCGCCTTCTCGACCACCTCGGACTCCTCGGCGGCCGCGATTGCCTCGCCCAGGCTCTCGGGCAGCGACTCGATGCCCAGTGACCGGCGCTCGGGGGCCGTCAGCTCGTAGAGGTTGGTCTCCATCGGATCGGGCAGCTCGTAGCCGCGCTCGATCCCCTCAAGCCCGGCGTGCAGCAGCCCGGCGAACGCCAGGTACGGGTTGCAGGCGGGATCGGGGCACCGGATCTCGGCGCGGGTCGCCTTTTCCTTGCCGGGGTGGTACAGCGGCACCCTGATCAGCGCGGAGCGGTTGCGCCGCGACCAGGCCACGTACACCGGGGCCTCGTAGCCCGGTACCAGCCGCTTATAGCTGTTCACCCACTGCGCGAACAGCAGCGAGATCTCCCGGGCGTGCCGCAGCTGACCGGCGATGAAGCTCTTCGCCACGTCGGACAGGTACCAGGGGTCGTCCGCGTCGAAGAAGGCGTTCGAGTCCCCGATGAACAGCGACTGGTGCGTGTGCATGCCGGAGCCGTTCTCGCCGAACAGCGGCTTCGGCATGAAGGTGGCGTGCAGACCGTGCCGCTGCGCGACCTCCTTCACCAGCGAGCGGTAGGTCATGCAGTGGTCGGCCATCTGCAGCGCGTCCGCGTAGCGGATGTCGATCTCGTGCTGGCTGGGGCCGACCTCGTGGTGCAGGTACTCGACCGGGATGCCCATCTCCTCCAGCGCCAGCACGATCTGCTTGCGCAGGTTGACGGCCGCGTCCATGGTCGTGTCCTCGAAGTAGCCACCCGCGTCGAGCGTGTGCGGCCGGCCCTGCTCGTCCATCCGGAAGAGGAAGAACTCCAGCTCCGGCCCGATCTTGAAGTCGTCGAAGCCCAGCGAGCGCATGCGCTCGAGCGCGTTTCGCAGCACCTGCCGCGAGTCCGCCTCGTACGGCTCGCCGTCGGGGGTGCGGATGTCGCAGAACATCCGGGCGACGGCGTGCTCGCCGGACTCCGGCGGCATGATCCGAAACGTCGACGGGTCGGGCATCGCGATCATGTCCGACTCCTCGATGGCGTTGAAGCCGGTCACCGACGAGCCGTCGAAGCCCATGCCGTGATCCAGCGCATCGGCCAGCTCGTCGCGCGTGATCGCGAAGCTCTTCAGCCTGCCG
>DASUHV010000138.1:0-2929 GCA_036273355.1 Gaiellales bacterium | reverse complement strand
TCAGGGCTGACACCGACGCCGATGATCGGGGTGCCCGATTGGGCGTTGACCTGACCGGCAAGGAGGAACGCCTCCCAGTTGGCGACGGTCGCGCCTGGTCCTTTCAGCTGGTCCGTCTGCGCCAGAAACACCTGGTCGCCGTCCTTGCCGCCCCATTCGGCGGGGTCGGCCGCGGCCATCACGTTTTGAGCGACGATCAACTGCTCAGGATTGGGCGGCGGATACGTCCCCGACCAGTTCGACGTAGTGCCAGAGCCGGCTGTCTGCATCCGACCTGTGGTTCCGGTAGCGGACCCGCAGCCGGCTGTTACCGCAACCAGCAGTATCAAGAATGGTGCGTATCGGCGCTGCATCAGGGGTGGTGGTATTTCACGACGTTGCTGGTCATTGTGTGCTTCCGCGATCCCAGAGAGTCAGTGCCCTTCCGGCTCGTCCTCGTCGATCCACTCACCGTACGGCTGCGCCTCTCCCGGCGCCGCGCCGATGCAGACGATGCGCGTGCCGGGCTCGAGTGCCTCGTAGGCGCGGTTCGCCGCAGGGTCGGGAGCGGAAACGACCGTGCCCGGCCCGGCCTCGATGCGGTCGTCGCCGATCGTGAAAACGGCCCTGCCGCTGACCACGACGTAGGCTTCCTGGTGACCGGTCTCGGACTCGTCGTGGGCGATGTCGAACTCCTCGCCCGGGTCGCAGACGATCGCGTTCATGCCGAACGCCTGCAGGCCCAGCGGGCCGTTCAGCTGCTGCCAGCGGCCGAAGCTGGTGGGCTTGACGGGAAGCGTGCTGAGGTCGACGGTGGCCATCGTGTCTCCTTCTGTGGTGTGTTCAGTTCTTGGCGCCGCGGATGATGACGGCGCCGCCCACGGACAGCCGCTGGGCGCGGAGGTCGCCGATGCCGGCCTCGTGCCACCAGCCCAGCACCTCTTCCAGCGGGTGGTCGTGCCAGAAGCGCTCGATGCTGGGGCCCAGGAAGCGGCCGGTGCGATACCAGCCGGGGCCGCCGGCCGCGCCCACGGCCGGCAGGCCGATCCGCGTCCAGGCCCACCAGGCCGGGTACCAGGCGCCGGCGGGCACGAAGAACTCGAGCGACGCCATCTCGCCGCCGGGGCGGATCGGGCGGGCCAGCTCGCGCAGCACCGCCGGCGGGTCGTCGACGTAGCGGAGCAGATAGGTGTGCACCAGCGCGTCCACCGACGCATCCTCCAGCGGCAGCGCCTCGGCCTCGCCCTGCACCAGCTCGATGCGGCCGTCCAGCCCGGTCGCCGCCACGCGCTCGCGGCCGCGGGCCAGCATGGCCTCGTTCTGGTCGATCCCGACCACGCGGCTGCCGTGACGCCAGGCGATCGACATGGCGACGGCGGCGGTGCCGGTGGCCACGTCGGCCACGACCGAGTCGGGCCCGACCGCCAGCCGGTCGACCAGCAGGTCGTGCCAGCGGCGGTCGTTGCCGAACGAGAGCAGCTGCGCCCAGCGGTCGTAGTCGGCCGCGATGCCGTCGAACAGACCCAGCGCGTGGCGCTTGCGTGTCGAGGTGTCCTGGGTCATACCGTGGCGTAGCGGTCGCGCTCGGCAACGGCCAGCTGGTCGGCGCGCTCGTTCATCTCGACGCCGGTGTGGCCGCGCACGCGCTGGAAGCTGACGTTGTGGCGGGCCGCCTCCTCGGCCAGCCGCTGCCACAGATCCTGGTTCTTGACGGCCTGCTTGGAGGCGGTGCGCCAGCCGTTTCGCCGCCACTGCTCCAGCCAGCCCTTCGTGAACGCCTGCTCCACGTACGCGGAATCGGTGTTGATGACGACGTCCATCGGCCGCGTGATGGCAGCCAGGCCCATGATCACAGACATCAGCTCCATCCGGTTGTTGGTGGTGTCGGCCTCACCGCCGGACAGCTCGCGCTCGTGGCCGTTCCAGATCAGGATCGCACCCCAGCCGCCCGGCCCGGGATTCCCCGAGCACGCGCCGTCCGTCCACAGTTCCACGACCTCAGCCACGTCGCTAGTCTAGAGCCCGATGCCGGTGCCCTCTCCCCGCAACGCGCCGCTGGCGGTGGCGCTGCTCGGCCGCGGCGTTGTCGACCCGGAGCGGCCGCTGCTGCACGCGGACGATGCGGGGGTGCTGCGGGGGCGGGCGGCGTTCGAGACGATGCGGGTCTACGAGGGGGTGCCGTTCCGGCTGGACGCGCACCTGGCGCGGCTCGTGGGGTCGGCCGAGGTGCTGGGCCTGCCGGCGCCGGACCCGGCCCGGCTGGGGCCGCTGGCGCTGGAGGCGGTGGCTGCGGCGGGCGTGCCGGGGTGCGTGCTGCGGGTGGTGTGGACGGGCGGCCGCGAGGCGGAGCAGGACGGCGTCGGGTTCGCGCTGGTGACGGCGCTGCCGGACGGGCTCGAGGAGCAGCGCCGCCGTGGCGTGGCGCTGGCCTCGCTGCAGCTGGCGATCGGCGCGCACGCGCGGCGCTCGTCGCCGTGGCTGCTGCCGGGCGTGAAGTCGACCAGCTACGCGGTCAACATGGCGGCGCAGCGGGAGGCGCACCGGCGCGGGGCGGACGATGCGGTGTTCGTCTCGGCGGAGGGGATCGTGCTGGAGGGGCCCACGTCGAACGTGTGGTTCACGGAGGGCGAGAAGCTGTGCACGCCCGGGCTCGACCTGGGCATCCTGGCCGGGGTCACGCGCGACACCCTGCTGGCGGCCGCCGCGGCGCGCGGGATCGAGGTGGTGGAGGACGCGTTTGCGATCGAGCGGCTGTTCGCGGCCGACGAGGTGTTCACGAGCTCCAGCGTGCGCGAGGTGATGCCGGTGGTGACGCTGGACGAGCGGACGGTGGGAGACGGCGCGCCGGGGCCGGTCGCGGCCGAGATGCAGGCGGCCCTGCGCTCAGAGACCTGACCCGCCTGCCTGTCGTGCTCGGCGGGAGCCCGCCGCTGTCGGGCCGGCTCCCTTC
>DASUHV010000137.1:0-8178 GCA_036273355.1 Gaiellales bacterium | reverse complement strand
TGCAGCTCCTCGCGCATGGTGTCGGCCGGGAACGCGAGCTGGTCGAAGGTCTCGGAGTTCATCAGGTGCACGTCGTTGCCGTCGTTGTAGAGGTAGGTGACGTTGACGACCTCGGTGTGGATGCGCGGCATCTTCTCACCGGCCCGGAAGGTCTTGTCGACGACGCCGCCCGACTCCAGCGCCTTCAGCTTGGTGCGGACGAACGCGCCGCCCTTGCCGGGCTTGACGTGCTGGAAGTCGACGATGCGGTAGATGGTGCCGTCGACCTCGACGTGCATGCCGTTCTTGAACTGGTTCGTGGAGATGGTTTCAGCCATGGTGGTGGGGCCGTCAGCCGGCCGTGATCAACTCCTTAGGGTAGCCGGTGAGGCGCTCGCAGCCGTCCGCGGTGACCACCACGAGATCCTCGATGCGCACCCCGCCGACGCCCGGCAGGTAGACGCCCGGCTCCACTGTGACGACCATCCCCTGCTCGAGGGTTGCGGGGTAGGTGACCGAGAGGCGCGGATCCTCGTGGATCTGGAGACCGACACCGTGACCGGTGCCGTGCTGGAAGTGCTCGCCGTGGCCGGCCTCGGTGATGATGTCGCGCACGACCGCGTCGGCGTCCTTGCCGGTGACGCCGGGCCGCACCGCGTCGAGACCGGCCAGCTGAGCCCTCGCCACCAGCTGGTAGACCTCGCCCAGCGGATCGGGCAGGGGGCCCGTGGCGAAGGTGCGCGTGCAGTCGGAGTGGTAGCCGTCGAGCACGGCGCCGATGTCGATCGTGACCATGCTGCCGGGGGCGATCGCCTCGCGCCGCGGCTCGGCGTGCGGCAGCGCGCCGGCCGCGCCGGACGCCACGATCGAGTCGAAGGCGATGCCGTCGCCGCCGTGCTCGCGCACCAGCTCCTGGACGCGCCAGGCCACATCGAACTCCGTGCGCCCGGCCAGGCCGTCTCCCACCAGCTGCGCGTAGACCGGCTCGAGGATGGCCGCGGCGCGGCGGATGGCCTCGATCTCGTCATCGTCCTTGACGATCCGAAGGGCCTCCACGGCGCCGGACACTCCCACCAGCTCGACGTCCCCGGACGCCTCCGCCAGCAACGCGTGAGCGGCGTAGGACAGGTGCACCGACTCGAAGCCGACCCTGGCGGCGCCGGGTGCGAGATCGGCCCAGCGGCTGGAGACGAAGCGGATCAGATCCTGGTTGGCCTGCTGCACGTCGATGAACTCGCGCAGCGGCGCAACCCGCTCCAGATAGCGGAAGTCGGTCAGAAAGACGGAGCCGGACGGCGTTGCCACCACGGCGCCGTTGCTGCCGGTGTACCCGGTCAGGTAGCGGACGTTCGTGAGGTCCGTGATCAGGAGGGCGTCGATCTCGTGGCCGGCCAGGCCGGCCGCCAGCCGTTCGAGGCGCGCGCGATAGTTCATGAGGCGTTCTCCGCGAGGTAGGTGAAGGCGTCCCGGTAGCCCTCGGCGCCGCGCCCGCTGATGCGGTGCGAGACCACATCCGCGATCACCGTGTGGCGCCGCCACTGCTCGCGGCGCTCGATGTCGGAGAGGTGCACCTCGACGATCGGGCCCGTGAAGATCTCGAGCGCATCGCGGATGGCGTAGCTGTAATGGCTCCAGGCGCCGGGGTTGACGACGAGCGCGTCGGCGCCCGAACAGGCTTCGTGGATCATGTCCACGTACGCGCCCTCGTGGTTGGTCTGGGAGCAGCGGGCCGACATGTTCAGCTCCTGCGCCCACTCGTAGATCCGGGTCTCCAGCTGCAGCAGCGTCATGTCGCCGTACTGCTCGGGGTCACGGCGACCGAGCATGTTCAGGTTGACGCCGTTCAGGACCGTGACCTGCATGGCCGCGAAGGGTACTGGAAGGCCGCGGCACCGTGTCTCGCGCGCGGGACGCCCGGCCGGAGGGGGTTTGTGACGGACCCGGCACGGCTCGTGACTGACAGCTGACGGGGACCGCGTGCAGTCTGGGCGCAACCCGACGAAAGGACTTCGAATGCGATTCCGCACCCTGCTGGCCGTGATGGCCGCAGCCATCGCCGTGGCGGCCGGCTCCGCCCACGCCACGGCCGCCGAGACCAGCGTGTACAAGGTCTGGTTCCAGCGCAGCGGCAAGCTGTGGCTGGTGAAGCGACAGCAGCCGCTGACGTCCGCACCGGCACGCGCCGCCATGCAGGCGCTGCTGGCCGGGCCGAACCTGTCCGAGTCGGACGCGGGCGTCGGCTCGCAGGTGCCGGCATCGACCGACCTGCTCGGCCTCTCGGTCGCGAACGGCACGGCCACCGTCGATCTCAGCAGCGAGTTCGCGGCCTCGGGCACGGCCGCCCAGGTGCGCATGCGCCTCGCCCAGCTGACCTGGACGGTGGCGCAGTTCCCGACCATCGACCGCGTCGCCCTGCAGGTGAACGGACGGGCGGTGTCCAGCCTGGCCGGGTTGAAGCTGCCGCGGCCGATGACGCAGGACAGCTTCGCCGGCCTGCTGCCGCCGATCACGGTCTGGAACCCGGCCATCGGCACGGCGCTCTCGGGCAGCGTACGCGTCAGCGGCAACGCCACCGTGTTCGAGGGCAGCCTGCACATCCGCATCCTCAACCACAACGGCACCACCATCGCGCACGCAAACACCATCGCCAGCTGCGGCACCGGCTGCCGCGGCGGCTACACGATCCTGGTGCCGTTCTCGGTAGGCAGCGACCAGCTGGGAACGATCGTCGTGGCAGATGACGACACCGACGGCAACGGCAAGCCCCAGCATCAGGTGCGGGTGCCGGTGGTGCTGCTCTCCTAGTCGGGAGGCTCGCGATCGGTCGGGCTCAGCCCGCCAGCGCCCGCCCGATCGCGAGGTCGATCAGCTCGTCGTCGACGTCCACACCCCAGACCGGTTTGCCGACCCGCTCCAGCAGCACGAACCGGACGCGGCCCTCGACCGACTTCTTGTCGCGGCGCAGCGCCTCCCGCACGGCCGCAGCGTCGACGCCCGCAAAGCCGGTGGGCAGCTCGTGCATCCGCAGCAGCGCTCGGACGTCGGCCTCCACGGCGGGGTCGAGTCCGGCGACCTTTCCGGACAGCCACAGCGCCGGCAACAGCCCCACGGCCACCGCCTCGCCGTGGGCGATGCCGGTGAACCAGGCGGCCGCCTCGATCGCGTGGCCGATCGAGTGTCCCAGGTTGAGCACGGCGCGCATGCCCTGCTCGCGCGGATCGGTCGCCACCACGTGCGCCTTGTAGGCGGCGCAGCGGCGGATCAGCTCCAGCCGCTGCTCGGTTGATCCCCGCCCCGGCTCCCACGCCTGCACCATCTCCCACAGCCGCCCGCCCGCCAGCAGACCAGTCTTGATCACCTCGGCAAAGCCACAGGCCCACTCCCGCACCGGCAGGGTCTCCAGCAGACCCGGATCGGCCACCACCCACTCGGCCGGGTGGAACGCGCCGACGTAGTTCTTGGCCCCGGGCAGGTCGATCCCGGTCTTGCCCCCGATGGCCGCGTCCACCATCCCGACCAGCGAGGTCGGCGCCGCGATCCACGGCACGCCGCGCTGGTAGGTCGCGGCCACGAACCCGGCCGCGTCGGTCGCGGCGCCGCCGCCCAACCCGACCACCACGTCCCCGCGCTCCAGGCCCAGGTCGGCCAGCCGCGTCCACGCCTGGCGCGCCACCGCCACCGTCTTGGCCGCCTCGCCGACGGGCAGCCGCACCGTCACCAGCGGCTCCACCGGCGCACCCACCAGGCGCAGCACCGCCCGGTCTGCGATCAGGGCGGCGCGCCGCGCGCCCACCAGCCGCGGCAGCTCGGCCAGCGCGGCCGGCCGGCTGAGCGGCACCAGCAACGGCTCGCCGCCCTCCAGCTGCTCGGCGTCGACCAGCGCATCGGCGGCCGAATGGTAGAGCGGCCGCCGCTGCTCGTAGAGGTCGGCGAACCCGCGCGCCTCCACGGCCAGCGGCCGGTCTTCGGCCTCCGCCTCGATCCGCCGCCAGGCCGTCTGCACCGACACGTCGAGCAGCACCGTGAAGCTGCCGTCGCGCAGGCGCTCGCGCGTGACCGGCGAGGTGATGGCGCCGCCGCCGAGCGCGATCACAGCGTCCATCCGCTCCGACAGGCGGGCCACGGCCCGCTCCTCGAGCTCGCGGAACGCGGCCTCGCCGTCCTCCAGGAAGATGCGCGGGATCGGCTTGCCGGCCTCGCGCTCGACCTCGGCGTCGCTGTCGGCCACATCCCACCCCAGCCGCTCCGCCAGCTGGCCGGCCAGCGTCGACTTCCCGGAGCCCATGAACCCGATCAGGGCGATGTTCCGGTAGGGGCCGGGGATCATGCCTGCGCGACGCGGGCCATGTAGGCGGCGTGAGCGGCCACGAAATCCCCGATCGAGTCGCCGCCGAACTTCTCCAGCGCGGCCCGGGCGAGCTCGAATGCCACCCCCGCCTCGGCCACGACCGCGGCCGCGGGCAGCACCGTGACATCGCTGCGCTCGACGTGCGCGGCCTGCTGCTCATGGCTGCCCAGCTCCACGCTTGCGAGCGGTCGCATCAGGGTCGGCAGCGGCTTCCAGATCACGCGCACGATCAGGTCGGCACCGTTGGTGATCCCACCCTCGAGCCCGCCTGCCCGGTCGGTCTCGCGGTAGAACCCGCGACCGTCGTCGTGGTGGATCTCATCGTGGACGCTTGACCCGCGGCGGCCGCTGGAGGTGATCGCGTCGCCGATCTCGACGCCCTTGGCCGACTGGATCGAGAGCATCGCGCCGGCCAGGCGGCCGTCCAGGCGCTGGCCGGCCGAGACGTGCGAGCCGAGCCCGGGCGGCACGCCGAACGCCCGCACCTCGGTGACGCCTCCCAGCGTGTCGCGGTCGTTCTTCGCGGCCTCGATCTCGGCGATCATGGCCTGCTCGGCGCTGGGGTCGAGGCACCGCACCTCGCTGGCCTCGGCGCGGTCGAAGTCGGCGGCGGTCAGCCAGGCCGGCGGCGTCGCCCGCACCGATCCGATCTGCAGCACGTGTGAGCGCACCTCGATCCCGATCGAGCGGCAGACGGCCTTGGCCACGGCGCCCGCCGCGACGCGCGCGGCCGTCTCGCGGGCGCTGGCGCGCTCGAGCACGTTGCGCACGTCGGCGTGCCCGTACTTGAGGACGCCCGACAGGTCGGCGTGGCCGGGGCGGGGCAGCCGGATCGGCTTGCCGCGCCAGCCGTAGGCCTCGAGCGCCTCCTCCGGCACCGGCCAGGCGCTCATCGGATCGGTCCAGTTCTTGTGATCGCGGTTCTCGATGAAGAAGGCGATCGGGCTGCCCAGCGTGCGGCCGTGGCGCAGGCCGCCGTTGGGCACGACGTCGTCGGTCTCGAGCTTCTGGCGCGGGCTGCGGCCGTAGCCCGCCTGGCGCCGGGCGAGGTCACGGCGGATCAGCTCGTGGTCGAGCTCGAGGCCGGCCGGCACGCCGCTGACCACGACGGTCAGCCCCGGGCCGTGGGATTCGCCGGCGGTGACGTAGGAGAGCTCCATGGGCCGAGAGCCTACCCGCCTGGCGCCACTGACTTGCGGAAGAACACGCGGTCGAACCCGTCCTCGCGCCGGCGATCGACGACGTCGTATCCGAGCGACGGATACAGCCGCAGGTTCTCGGTCATGTGCGCGTTCGTGTAGAGGTCGACGGAGCCGAGCCCGGCGTCGCGGGCGACACGCTCGGCATGATCGATCAGCGATCGGCCGATTCCGTGCCCCTGGTGGGCCGGGTCGACGGCGACGCTCTCGAGCAGCAGCGCCGTCTCCTGCACCCGCAGCACGAGCACGCCCACCACGCGGTCATGGTCTGTCGCCACCCAGACGTCACCGGCCGCGATCAGGGCGCCGAAGTCGGCGCTCATCGGGGCCGGCTCGCGGCCGATCCGCTCGATGTACGGGCGGTAGGCCGCGCTCGTGATCGCGGCGGCCGCCGCCGCGTCGCCGGCCGCCGCTCTCCTAATCGCCGTCGGCATGCGACCGGCTGGGTGAGAACGGCGCGGGGTCCGTGAACGGCTCTGTGCCGAGCACCATCTCCGCCACCAGCCGCCCGGAGCCGGCACCGGCCAGGATGCCGTCGCTCGAGTGCCCGGCACACACGGCCAGCCCGTCCTCGAGGTGGCCGATGTACGGCAGCTCGTCGGGCGTGAACGGGCGCAGCCCGCTCCAGGTGGTCTCCACCTCGATCGACGCCATCGCCGGCAGCAGCTGGCAGACGCGGGCGGCGGTGTCGCGCAGCGCGCCGGCGCTCTCGTCGCCCTCGCGGAGCGCCGGGGCGCGTGTGGCGCCGACCATGATCGAGCCGTCGGCGTTCTGGTGCGCCGTCATAGCGATGGCCGAGCGCGTGCCGAAGACGGCCACGTCGCCGTCGGCGAGGTCGCTCATCAGCACCGGTTCGCCCGGCTGTGGCCCACGGGCCAGGGCGTAGCCGGCCTCGTAGACGATGTGGCGGAGCAGCGGCGGCACCGGAGCGGTCACCGCCAGCCAGCCCCGCACCGGCCGGATCAGCAGCTCGTGGCCGGCGGTGTGCGCTAGCCGCCGCGACCACGCGCCCGCGGCGAGCACGACCGTCCCGGCCCGCTCGAACCCGCCGTCCGTGACGGCCGCGCCCGGCGACACACGCTTGACGTCGACGTGGCAGCGGATCTCGGCACCGGCCCGCCGCGCCATCTCCGCGGCCGCCGCCGTCAGTGCGGCCGGGTCGGTACGGCGGCCGCCGGGCAGGAGCAGCCCGCCCGACACGGTCGGAGCCAGGCCCGGCTCGGCCTCGAGCACCGCGTCTCGGTCGAGCAGCCGGCCGTCGGCGGGCACGTTCTCGGCGAGCCGCTCCATCTGAGCCTCGCTGGTGGCCAGGAACAGCGTCCCGATCGGCTCCCGGTCGAGCGCCAGGTCGAGGCCGGCACTGTCGGCGAGGTGGTCGTAGAGCCGGCTGGACTCCGCGAACAGCGGCTGCATGGGATCGACCTCGGGCTCGAGCAGGAGGCCCTGGCTGCGGCGGGTGGCGCCCGATGCCAGGTGGCCGCGCTCGAGCAGCAGCACCTCGGCCCCGCGCTCGGCCAGCTGCCACGCGGTTGTGGCGCCGATGATCCCGCCGCCGATCACGATCACGTCAGGCACTGCGCCAGCCTACAGTCCGCGCCCGGCGTGGCCGATAGCTTCCGCATGGAGTTTGCAGTTCCCATGGTGGGTTTCGCGCTTGGGTGGCCGATCGAGTGGCTGATCCAGCGCTTTCCCCTGGGCGAGGGCACGCCCCCCTCGGTGCGCCGCCGCTGGCTCATGGCCGGGCTCACGGCCGGCCTGTTCGCGGCGCTGACGTGGCAGATCGGGATCGAGCCGCAGCTGGCGCCGGCGCTGCTTCTGACCGCGCTGATCGTGCCCGCGTCGGTGATCGACATCAACCACCGCATCATCCCCAACCTGATCAACTACCCGGGCGCCGTCCTCGTGTTCGTGGTGGCGTGCATTGCGCAGCCCGACCGCATCGCCGAGTTCGCCATCAGCGGCATCCTCTGCTTCCTGTTCCTGGGCACGGCCTGGCTGGTCTCGCCGAAGGGCATGGGGCTGGGCGACGTCAAGATGGCGCTGATGATCGGCCTCGGCACGGGACGTTACGCGTACGTGGCGCTGCTGTTCGGCTTCATCGCGTCAACCGCCCTGTCGGCGTTCCTGCTGCTGCGGCTCGGCGCCAAGGCCCGCAAGGTCACGTTCCCGTTCGGGCCGTTCCTGGCGTTCGGCACCGAGGTCGCGCTGCTCTGGGGCCCGCCGCTGTCGCGGCACCTGATCGGGTTCTAGCCCGTCGCTCACCCCGGCTCGTCGGCCTCGTGGATGCGACGGGCGATGCCGGCCGCCAGCGATCGCGGCGCCAGCCGCGCGCCAGCCGCGCCCAGGCGGTTGACCTTGCCGGGGATCACCACCGCCCGGCCCGCCATCATGCCGGCGTAGCCTTCGCGGGCAACCTCGAACGGCTCCATCACGCGCGAGCTCGTGAACCGGTTGCGTGACACCTCTGCCCGGTCGACGAACGCCGTGCGGGTCGGCCCCGGGCACAGCGTCGTCACCGACACGCCCGACTCCTCCAGCTCCGCCCGGATCGCCTCGGAGAACGACAGGACGTAGGCCTTGCTCGCGTAGTAGACGGCCATCAGCGGCCCCGGCTGGAACGCGGCCGTGGAGGCGACGTTCAGGATCCGGCCC
>DASUHV010000136.1:0-4256 GCA_036273355.1 Gaiellales bacterium | reverse complement strand
GCTTCTACGGGATGGGGCCGCGCGAGACGCGCGCCCGCATCCCCGAGATCCTGGCGCTGGTCGGGTTCCCGCCCGAGCGCGGGCACGAGCCGATGGAGGACCTGTCGCGCGGGATGCAGCAGAAGATCGCCCTGGCCCGGGCGCTCCTGACCGCGCCCGTGCTGCTGCTGCTGGACGAGCCCACCACCGGACTCGACCCGCGCAGCAAGCTGGAGGTGCAGGACTTCATCCGTCAGATGCGCGAGCACCACGACTCCACCATCCTTCTGTGCACGCACGACATGGCCGAGGCCGAGGCGCTGGCCGACCGGATCGGGATCCTGCACCAGGGCGAGCTGCTGTGCCTGGAGAGCGCCGAAGAGATCCGGCAGCGCTACCACGCCGACACGCTCGAGCAGGCGTTCCTGAACGCGACCGGCCGCTCGTTCGAGGACGAGGACGAGGAGAGCCGAAGGGGGGTACCGGCATGATCCGCCCGGAACAGGGAGGAGCGCTCCGGCGTGAGCTGATCGGCTTCGCCGGGATCGTCGAGCGAAACATGTACCTGATCAGGCGATTCGCCTGGTGGGAGCTGGCCTGGTTCCTGTACACGGTCGCAAACACGCTCACGATCGTGTTCATCGCGAAGGGCATCGAGGCCGCCGGTGGCAACCTGGACGTGAACCGCACGACCATCGTGCTCCTGATCGGCGCCGTGATCTGGTCGTACCTGGGCCTGATCTTCGAGATCGTGACCGAGACCGTGGCCTGGGAGCGGTGGGAGGGGACGATCGAGTACACGTTCATGGCGCCGATCTCACGCGCGTCGCACCTGCTGGGGATGGGCGCCTTCGCCGTCATCTACGGCGTGCTGCGAACCGCGCTCCTGTTCGGTGTCGTGGCGGCGTTCCTTTCCATCAGCTTCGGCAACGCCAACTTCGCCGCCGCGGGGCTGGTACTGCTGATCAGCTCGGTGTCGTTCATCGGCATCGGCATGATGACGGCGGTGCTGCCCCTGATCTCGCCCGAGAAGGGCACCCAGCTGGGGTTCATCGCCCAGGGGCTGCTGCTGGTGGTGTCCGGGGTCTACTACCCGGTCACCGTGCTGCCCGACTGGATGCAGTGGCTGTCGGTGATCTCGCCGGCTACCTACACGCTCGAAGGCTGCCGCCACGCGATCCTGGACGGCGAAAGCGTGTCGCAGATGTGGCCGGACATCTGGCCGCTGCTCGTGATCGGCGGCATCGCCGTGCCTCTGGGCCTGGCGGTGTTCCGGCGCGGCGAGCGCTACGCGAAGCAGCACGGCCGTCTCAAGCGATCTGGCTAGCTAGCATCCGCGGATGGGACGCGAGGCCCGCTGCGCGGTGAGCCACGACGGCCAGGAGGCCCAAGCGAAGGCGCTGCTCGAGACCGACGAGCTGATCGTGCGCTCACCGTTCCGGCTGACGGTGCCGCGGACGGAGATCCGGTCGGCCACGGCGGCCGGCGAGGCGCTGGACGTGGTCTACGACGGCGGGGCGCTGACGCTTCGGCTGGGTGAGCGGGAGGCGGCCAAGTGGGCGGCCGACATCGCCAACCCCAAGACGCTGGCCGACAAGCTGGGCGTGAAAGCCGGGCAGCGGGTGCGGCTCGAGTGCGGCGCCGATGCCGAGCTGGTGGGAGCCGGGCACCGGGTCGCCGGCGGCGAGGCGGATGTCGTGTTCCTGGCAGCCGAGACGCCGGCCGCGCTCGAGCAGATCGCCTCGCTCCATGACCAGATCGCCCGTGACGGCGCGATCTGGGTGATCCGGCCCAAGGGCCGCGACGACCTGACCGAGGGGATGGTGATCGCGGCCGGCCGCGGCGCCGGCATGCACGACGTCAAGATCGCGCGCATCTCGGCCACGCACACCGGCATGAAGTTCGTGATCCCGGTGGAGCAGCGCTGATCAAAGCTTCTGGCTTCAACCTGACCCTTGTGCTAGTGGAGAAAATGCCGGCGCCCGGTGAAGACCATCGCGATGCCAGCCGTCGGCTGCCGCAAACAGGGGGGACAGTTTGCAGCTGAGCCAAGGGTCTGGCTTCAGCCTGACCCTGCCGAAGTACCGCGACGCTAACGAGCGGGAGACCCGCCTCGCCCTAGTGAAGAAAGTGCCTTCGCCCGGTGAAGACCATCGCGATGCCGGCCTCGTCGGCGGCCGCGATCACCTCGTCGTCGCGCTTGGAGCCGCCCGGCTGGATGATCGCCCGCACGCCCGCCGCCACCGCCGTGCGCGGCCCGTCGTCGAACGGGAAGAACGCGTCCGAGGCCAGCACCGCACCCTGGTTGCGCCCGCCCGCCTTCTCCACCGCCAGCCGCACCGCATCCACCCGGCTGACGTCCCCGCCGCCGATGCCGACCGTGGCCAGGTCGCGCGCGATCACGATCGCATTCGACCGCACGAACTTGCAGACCCGCCACGCGAACTGCAGGTCGCCCCACTCCTGCTCGCTGGGCGCCGCCACCGACACCACCTGCATGGCATCCCTGTCCTCGGTCTCGGTGTCGCGGTCCTGCATCAGCACCCCGCCCAGCACGCGTCTGAGATCGCGCTCGCCCGGGCTGGCCTTGCGCCGCTCGCGGTCCTCGAGGATCCGCAGCGTCGGCTTCTGGCGCAGCGCCTCCACCGCCTCCGGCTCGTACGACGGCGCGAACAGCACGTGCACGACCTGCTCGGCCAGCCGCTCTCCCAGCTCGGCCGAGACCGGCCGGTTGACGGCGATCACGCCGCCGAACGCGGCCACCGGGTCCGAGTCCAGCGCCCGCTCGTAGGCCTCCTCGATCGTGGCCCCGACCGCCACGCCGCAGGGCGTCGCGTGCTTGATGATGGCGCAGGCGGGCAGCTGGAACGACGCGGCGATGGAGCGCGCCGCCTGCAGGTCGAGCAGGTTGTTGAACGTCAGCGGCGGCCCGCCCAGCTGCTCGATCATCGACAGCAGATGGCGGCGGGCTCCCACCTCGACGTAGTACGCGGCGCGCTGGTGCGGGTTCTCGCCGTAGGGCAGGTCGGCCGCCTTGGCCAGGTCGAGCACGATCCGGTCGGCGAACGGCTCGGTCTCGCTGAACCACTCCGAGATGGCCGCGTCGTACCCGGCGGTGTGCGCGAAGGCCTCGGCCGCAAGCTCGCGGCGGGTCTCGTCGGACAGGTCGCCGTCGCCCGTGCGCAGCTCGTCCAGCAGGAACCCGTAGCGCTCCGGGTCGGTCACCACCGCCACCGAATCGAAGTTCTTGGCCGCGGCACGCACCATCGCCGGGCCACCGACGTCGATGTTCGCTATCACCTCGGGCTCGGTCACGCCGCGACGCCGGGCGACGTGCCGGAACGGGTACAGGTTGCAGACGACCAGGTCGATCGGCACGATGCCCTCGCGCTCCAGCGATGCCATGTCCTCTTCATGGTTGCGGCGGGCCAGGATCGCCGCGTGGATGTGCGGGTGCAGCGTCTTCACGCGACCGCCCAGCATCTCCGCGGATCCGGTCAGCTGCTCGACCGAGGTGACGGGCAGCCCGGCGTCGGTCAGAAAGCTCTCGGTGCCGGAGGTGGAGATCAGCTCCACGCCGAGCTCGTGCAGGCCGGCGGCGAAGCCCGCCAGGCCGTTCTTGTCGCTCACCGAAATCAGGGCTCGTTTGATGGTCATGCCAGATGCTCGTCCTTCACGCGCACACGCCGGCCGACGACCTCGATCCCGCCGGCAGAGAACAGCCGCACAGCCCGTGGCAGCAACCGATGTTCGATCTCGTGCAGACGCTCGGTCACGTCCTCGGCGCGGTCATCATACGAGACGGCCATCGCCTCCTGCAGAACGATCGGCCCGCTGTCGGCGGCCACGTGCCCGTCGTCCACCAGGTGCACCGTGACGCCGGTCACGCGCACGCCGTGCTCCACGGCGTCCGCGACCGCGCGCGCGCCCGGGAACGCCGGCAGCAGCGATGGGTGCACGTTCATGATGCGGCCGGAGAAGCGGTGCACGAACGCGGCAGACAGGATCCTCATGTAGCCCGCCAGCACCACCAGCCCCACCTCGTGCCGATCGAGGAAGTCCGCCGTCTCCGCCTCGTCGTTCGTCACCAGCGACTCGATGCCGGCCCGCGCCGCCCGCTCCAGCCCCGCCGCCTGCGCCCGGTCGGAGACGACGCACGCGACATCGATGGCGTCGTCGTCGATCAGCGCCTGCAGGTTGCTGCCCGTCCCCGAGATGAGGACGCCCACCCTCACCGCAGAGTGACTCCGTCGCCCTCGACCAGGCGGCCGGCCACC
>DASUHV010000135.1:0-3006 GCA_036273355.1 Gaiellales bacterium | reverse complement strand
GCGGCCACCAACCGTCCCGAGGTGCTCGATTCGGCACTGCTGCGGCCGGGCCGGTTCGACCGCCGGGTGGCGGTGCAGCCGCCTGACCGAAACGGGCGTCGCGAGATCCTTGAGGTGCATACGCGCGGGGTGCCGGTTGCCCCGAGCGTCGATCTGGGCCGGATCGCGGCCACGACGCCCGGTATGGTGGGCGCCGACCTCGCCAACCTGGTCAACGAGGCCGCGCTGCTGGCGGCTCGCCGAGAGCACGAGCAGGTCGAGGAAGCCGACTTCACGGATGCGCTCGAGCGGATCGTGCTCGGCGCCGAGCGGCAGGTCATGATGAGCGAGGCAGACCGCCGCCGCACCGCCTACCACGAGGCCGGTCACGCGGTGGTCGGCATGCTCACCGAGGGCGCCGACCCGGTGCGAAAGATCTCGATCATCCCGCGCGGGGTGGCGCTGGGGGTGACCTTCTCGGCGCCGGACGCGGACCGCTTCAACTACGAGTACCGGGAGCTGCTCGCTCGCATCGACGTCGCGCTCGGCGGGCGCGTCGCCGAGGAGGTCGTGTTCGACGACATCACCACGGGCGCGGAGTCGGACATCCAGCAGCTGACCGAGATCACGCGCCACATGGTCGGCCGCTGGGGCATGTCCGAGGCGATCGGACCGTTGGCGGTGATCGCCCGCGACGGCGCGGCGGGGCCGCTGTTCCCCGGGGTGTCCGAGGTCAGCGAGCAGACGCAGCAGCTGGTCGACTCGGAGGTGCGGCGGATCGTCGACGAGGCGCACGAGCGGGTCGTACGCCTGCTGACCAGCGAGCGCGGCAAGCTCGACTCGCTGGCCGGCGCGCTGCTCGAGCACGAGACGCTTGACGAGGACGCGGCGTACGCAGCCGCCGGCGTCGCCCACGAGAAGGTCGACGAGCCGCAGCCGGACGTCGTCCCGGCCGCAACCGCCGCTCGCATCTCGGGCGGTCCCGATCGGAGCCTCGGCTGACCCGCGTGCTGGTCACCGGCGCGTATGGCTGCATCGGCTCCTGGGTGGCGAGGGACCTGGTCGAGCGCGGGATCGATGTGATCGCCTACGACCTTGGGGACGACCCGCGGCGCATGGCGCTGATCATGGACGAGCCCGAGCTGGCGCGGGTCACGCACGTGCGCGGCGACATCACCGATCTGGAGGCGCTGGAGGCGGTGATCGACGCCGAGCAGATCACGAACATCATCCACCTCGCCGCGCTGCAGGTGCCGTTCTGCCGCGCCGATCCGCCCCTGGGAGCGCGCGTCAACGTCGTCGGCACGGTGAACGTGCTCGAGGCGGTGGCACGCCGGCTGGACCGGATCGGGCCGGTGGTGTACGCGTCGTCGATCGCCGCCTACGACGCGATCGACGCGGGCGACGGCCCCGCAATGTCGGGCACTCCGGGAACCATCTACGGCGTGTACAAGCGAGCCAACGAGGGCAGCGCCTGGGTGTACCACGAGGAGCGCGGCGTGGCCAGCATCGGTCTGCGGCCACACACGGTCTACGGCCCGGGCCGCGACCAGGGCCTGACCTCGGCGCCGACCAGCGCAATGCTCGCAGCCGCGGCGGGCCGGGAGTTCAAGATCCCCTACGGGGGCACCAGCCAGTTCCAGTACGCCCCTGACGTGGCCCGCGCATTCGTCCAGGCCGCCCTGGCCGATTACGACGGCGCCAGCGTCCACAACCTGGCCGGGCAGGCGGTCTCGATGGACGGCGTGGTCTCGGCGATCGAGGCGGCCGCGCCCGAGGCCGGCGGCCTGATCAGCTACGACGACGTCACGCTGCCCTTCCCCGAGGCGGTGGACGCGTCGTCGCTGACCGAGGTGATCGGGCCGGCCGAGGAGCTGCCGTTCGAGCAGGGCGTCGCGGACGCGGTCGACCGCTTCCGGAGTCTGCTTGCCGACGGCCGAGTGGCCGCCTGACCTACCAGCCGCCGATCGGGCCGCCGACCAGCCCCAGCGGCTCCGACTCCGCGGCCTCACCGGGGCGCGCCCGCAGGAAATCGAAGTCGCAGCCGGCGTCGGCCTGCATCACGTGGTCGATGTACAGCCGGCCGTAGCCGCGCGCGTAGCGGGGCTCGGGGTCGGGGAGGTCGGCGCGGCGCCGTTCGACCTCGGCAGCGTCGAGCTCCAGCTCGATCGTCCGCGCGTCGACGTCGAGCGCGATCGGATCCCCGTTGCGCACGATCCCGAGCGGGCCGCCCGCGAACGACTCGGGCGCCACGTGCAGCACCACCGTTCCGAACGAGGTGCCGCTCATGCGCGCGTCCGAGATCCGCACCATGTCGGAGACCCCGGCGCGGAGCAGCTTGGCCGGGATCGGCAGCTGCCCCCACTCGGGCATCCCCGGCGCACCCTTCGGCCCGCTGTTTCGCAGCACCAGCACCGAGTCGGGCGTGACCTCGAGGTGCGGGTCGTCAACTCGCTCGGCCAGGTCGTAGACGTCCTCGAACACGACCGCCGGACCGCGGTGGCGCATCAGGTCCGGCGAGGCGGCACTGCGCTTGATCAGCGCGCCGCCGGGCGCCAGCGAGCCGCGCAGCACCGCGATCCCGCCCTCGGCCGCGAGCGGCTGCTGGAGCGAGGCGACGACCGACCGGTCGGGCGGATCGCCGCCCCCGGCGACGTTCTCGGCCAGGGTGCGTCCGCTCACGCTGAGCGCCTCGGGGTCGAGCAGCGGCAGCAGCTCGCGCAGCACGACCGGCACGCCGCCGGCGTGGAACAGGTCCTCGACCAGGTGCTCACCGCTGGGACGGACGTTGGCCAGCACCGGCGTGCGCCGGGAGATCTCGTCGAAACGCTCGAGCCCGAGGTCGACCCCGACACGCCCGGCCAGGGCGAGCAGGTGCAGCACGGCGTTGGTCGACCCCGCCAGCGCCATCAGCAGCGTGATCGCATTGTCGAAGGCGGCCGCCGTCAGGATCTGCGACGGCCGCGGCCCTCCCTCCCGCGCCATCTCGACCGCCCGGCGGCCGCTCGCCTCCGCGGCAGCCGCGCG
>DASUHV010000134.1:0-11066 GCA_036273355.1 Gaiellales bacterium | reverse complement strand
GCGCTCGCCCAGCCGGCCCAGCCCCTCGCGCAGCTTCTCGTGGCGCAGCTGAGCCTCGGCCAGCTCCTCGGGGTTGCCGGCATCCGGGTCGGCGATCATGTCGCCCAGCTCGGAGTCGCCGTCCTCGCCCACCGGCTCGTGCATCGAGACGGTCTTTCGGGCCAGGCTGAGGGTCTCGGCCACGGCGTCCACGGTCAGCTCAGCCGCCTTCGCGATCTCCTCGTCGGTCGGCTCGCGCCCGAGGCTTGCCTCGAGCGAGCGCCGCGAGCGCTCGATCGCGCGCAGCCGGTCGGAGACGTGGACGGGCAGGCGGATGGTGCGGCCGCTGTTTGCGATCGACCGCTGCACCGCCTGGCGGATCCACCAGGTCGCGTACGTCGAGAACTTGAGGTCGCGCCGCCAGTCGAACTTCTCGACCGCGCGGTTCAGCCCCAGCACACCCTCCTGGATCAGGTCGAGGAAGGGCACGCCCTGTCCGCGGTACTGCTTGGCGATCGACACGACCAGTCGCAGGTTGGACTCGATCATGCGCCGCTTCGCGATCAGGTCGCCGCTCTCGATCGCCTTGGCCAGCTGCACCTCTTCATCCTTGGTCAGCAGCGGGTAACGGCCGGCCTGGCGCAGGAACAGATCGAGGCTGTTGGTGGTCGCGATCTCGACGTCGACCACCTCGACGCGCTCCTCCGGAGCGGGCGGGTCGACCACCTCGATCCCGAGGCCGGTCAGCTCATCGCGGAGCGCCTGGATGTCGTCGGTATCCAGGTCGATCTCCTGAGCCAGAGCCGCCAGCTCGTCCTCGTACAGCACCCCACGCTCCTGGCCGAGCTCGACCAGGAGCCGGGCCTCCGGCTCGATGATCTGCTGCTCAGTCATACGAATCAACTCCTCGCTCACTGTGTTCAGGCAGGCCAGAGGCAGCGGCCGCCGCGTCAGTTCAAACGTTCGCGCTTCGGTCCATATTCCCGCCCTTCGCCGGTTGAGGTTCTACGCCCCTCGGGTTGGCGTCGGATTAAGAGATACGGTCCTCTCGATCACCAATTTCAAGACCCCACTTCCATACCACCCTGCTGGGACTGTCCGGTATGGGGTGATCGCAAACCCAGTTTATCCGGTGATCGATCCCATGAATAGGGGGATCACGCCGCTCGAACGCACTCCTTACGCAGTCTTAACCTGAGATGCGTACGGCGCCGTCATAGGCGGACGCATACCAGGAGCTGTTCAGGCTCGAGATCTGCACCACGGTGCCGGTGTGGGGGGCGTGGATGAACAGCCCGCCGCCGAGGTAGATGCCGACGTGGTCGAGGCCGTAGAAGAAGACGAGGTCGCCGGGCGCCAGCTGGTCGCGCGAGACGTGCGCGCCCGAGCTCCACAGCGAGACGGTGTAGTGGGGCAGCGAGACGCCCAGCCGCCCGTACACGTAGACCACGAGCCCCGAGCAGTCGAAGCCGGAGGGGCTGGCGCCGCCCCACACGTAGGGCACGCCCAGGTACTGCTGCGCGATCGCGGCCGCCTGCTGGCCGAGCGTGCCGGCGGGGGGCGGGTTGTAGGTGCCACCGCCGCCGGACGAGCCGCCGCCGGACGAGCCGGTGTCACCGCCGCCGCCGTTCGAGGGCGGCGCGGCCTGCTGCGCCTGCTGCTGCTGTTGCTGCTGGGCCAGCGCGGCGGCGGCCGCTGCGGCCGCCTGCTGCTGGCGCACCTGCCGCTCGTGGAGCAGGTGGCCGAGCTCGCCCTTGGTGTTGGACAGCAGCGCGCGGCGCTGCCGCAGGCCGGCCTCGATGGCGGCCTTCTGCTGCCGCTTCTGGGCGACCAGCTTGGCGGCGTCGCGCTCATCGCTCCTCAGCTGCGCCTGGCGCGTCGAGATCTCGTGCTCGGCCGTTGTGACCTGCTTCAGCAGCGCGTGCTCTGATGCGCCGATCCGCTGGACGTCCTCGACGCGCGTGATCAGATCGGTGAACGACCCGGCTCCGAGCACGTAGGCCGCGGGGTCGTCGTTCACGTCGGTGCCCTTGTAGGCGTTGACCATGAACACGGCCAGCCGCGCCCGCGACACCTTCAGGTTGTGCTTGGCCACCTGCAGCAAGATCGTGTTCCGCGCGATCTGGTGGCGGACGTCGGTGAGGTGCTGCTGGGCTCCGTCGTAGGCCTGGATCGAGGCCTCGAGCTTGATGTCCATCGCGTTCAGCTGCTGCTCGATCGCCCGCACCTGGGCGCGGGTGTCGCTGATCTTGCTGGCGTCGGCGGGTCCCGCCAGTGCGGCTGCGACAAACGCCACAACCATGACCAGAGCGCCGATGCGGCGGCCGCCGGTGATCACGCGGGAGCATCGCCGTTCTGGTGCACACGACGGCATGGGGGCGGACTCTACCAGGCTGGATGGACACCAACAAAGGTCATCTGCAGATGTTTACGAGCAGCTAACAGTCATGTTTGTTCGCCGCTTTACACATTCGTGTCCGGTCTGACAACGCCGTCGGTGCGAACTCGAGTTGCGTTATCGGGGGTTCTGCACTCGCATTGACATCGTGGGGCAAAGTGGGGTAGAGTGGGGCGAAATGGGAGATCGACCCTTTGCTGCTCGGCGAATTCACTCAACGACTTGATGCCAAGAACCGCCTCACCCTCCCCGCCAAGCTCCGCGCGGCGTTCGCGGAGGGCGTGGTCGTCACCAAAGGCTTCGACGGCTGCCTGTTCGTATTCCCGCGCGGCAACTGGGACTCCTTCGTGGAGTCACGCCTGGAGCGGCTCGACCCCTTCAACAAGGAGTCGCGCCGGCTCAGCCGCTGGTTCTACGGGGGCGCCAACGAGTGCGAGCTGGACGGGCAGGGTCGCGTGATGCTGAGCCAGTCGCTGCTCCAGCACGCCCAGCTGGACAAGGACATCGTCGTCGCCGGCGCGCGCGACTACCTCGAGGTGTGGGACGGCGAGGCCTGGACGCGCCAGCAGGCAGAATCCGAGGGGAGCGTGGAGGATGTTGCCGAACGTCTCTCACAGCAGTAGCCACTCAGTGGAACACGTGCCCGTCCTCGCATCCGAGGTGGCCGAGCTGCTCGACCTGCAGCCGGGTGACACCGTGGTCGACGGCACCTTCGGGGCGGGGGGCCACGCCGCCCTGCTGGAGCCCCAGCTGCGCGGCCACGGCTGCTACATCGCCATCGACCGCGACCCCGAGGCCGAGCGGCACTTCAAGCGCTTCGCAGCCGTGGCGTCGGCCGACACGCGGTTCATCCACGGCAACTTCGCGCTGGTGCTGCGCAACCTGGCCGCCACCGGCCTGCGCGCCGACGCGCTCGTGCTCGACCTCGGCATCTCGTCGATGCAGATCGACCGGCCCGAGCGCGGCTTCAGCTACGCCGCCGACGCTCCGCTGGACATGCGCATGGATACCACCGGCGACCTGACGGCCGCCGAGATCGTCAACGAGTGGGACGAGCGCGAGATCGCCCAGCTCCTGCGCGGCTACGGCGAGGAGCGGTTCTCCCGGCAGATCGCCCGCGCCATCGTGCGCCGCCGGGCACGGGAGCCGTTCGCCCGCACGGGCGACCTGGTCGATGTGATAAAGGCCGCCATCCCCACGCCCAGCCGGTTCGGGCAGGGACATCCGGCCAAGCGCTCGTTCCAGGCGCTGCGGATCGCCGTCAACGACGAGCTGGAGTCGCTCAGCGAGGGGCTCGATCATGCGCTGGAGCTCCTGGCGCCCGAAGGCCGGATGGCCGTGATCAGCGTCCACTCGCTCGAGGACCGGATCGTGAAGCGCTTCATCCGCAACCAGGCCCGCGGCTGCACCTGCCCCCCCGACTTCCCGATCTGCGTCTGCGGCCACGAGCCGCTGCTGCGCGCGCTCACCACGCGGGCTGTGGTGCCGAGCGTCGACGAGCGCTGCGTCAACCCGCGCTCCGCGTCGGCCAAGCTGCGCGCGGCCGAAAGGACGCAGGCGTGAGCGTCGTCGCCCCGGCGCCGGCGGCACCGTCGCGGCCGCGTCGCGCGGCGCCGGCAACCGAGACCGCCCCCAAGCGCAGGCAGAACCGCCGCCGCCCGGCCACGCTGGCGCGTCCGCGCGCGGGACGCTCGCCCGTCGCCCCGGGAGTGCTGTGGGTGCTCCTGATCGCCACCCTCCTCGGCGGCATCGTGGCGCTGAACGTGGGCGCGCTCCGCAACTCGATCTCGGCCAGCAAGATCGAGGGCCAGGAGGCGGCGCTGCGCTCCCAGAACGACGCACTGCGCTCGCTCGTCGCCCAGCGATCGGGCGCAGGTCTCATCAACGCCGACGCGGCCCGCTACGGCATGATCTCGGCGCAGCCGCTGCGCAACGACTACCTGCGTCTGCACCCGCTGAAGCATGCGGCGAAGCACCCTGCCACGAGCGCCGGCGGGACTGCCGGCCGGCAGGGCGGTAAAACGGCGCCGTGAGCAAGCAGTCCGACCAGCGGTTGCGGCTGATCATGTTCGTGTTTGCAGCCGCCTTCGCAGTCGTGATCGGCCGCGCCCTGTACGTGCAGATCCTGCAGGCAAGCGCCCTGGCCGCCCGCGCCCACGGCCAGCAGAACTCGACCATCGTGGTGCCCACCAGCCGCGGCCGGATCCTCGACGCGACCGGCCATACGCTAGCCGTGGACGTGCCCGCGAAGGACCTCATGGTCTACCCGGCCAGGGTGCAGGACCCCGGCCAGGTCGCCTCCTACATCGCCCAGAAGCTGGGCTACCAGCTCAAGCACAAGAAGGCGTTCAGGGCCGAGGTGAAGCTGCTGGAGGGCCGCTTGACGGTGCCGCACGTGGTGCAGGCGCGCGTGCTGTCGCAGCTCGACCCCGCCCTCGCCGCCGAGATCATGTCGGCGCACCCGCCGGGGCTGTTCACGGTCGACTCCGTGCGCCGCGACTACCCATCCGGCAAGCTGGCCTCGCAGCTGATCGGCTACGTCGACTCGAACAACAGCGGCAAGGACGGCTCCGGCATCGAGAACGAGTACAACAACGTGCTGGGCGGCCATCCCGGCGAGCAGCTCGAGGTGCGCGGCCCCGGCGGCGTTCCGCTCAGCACGGTCACGCTGCGCCGCGCCCAGCAGGGCCGGGACGTCCAGCTCACGATCGACCGCTCCATCCAGCAGAAGGTGCAGTCGGTGCTGGACGCGACCGTGAGCCGCACGGGCGCCCACAACGCCACGGCGCTGGTGCTGGATCCGCGCAACGGCTCGATCCTGGCGATGGCGACCGCGCCCGGCTACGACAACAACAAGGTGCACGACCTTTCGACCAAGCAGTTCGACCGCGACACCCACAACATGGCGGTCGAGTACTCCTACGAGCCCGGCTCGACCTTCAAGGTGGTGACGATGGGCGCCGCGCTGACGGCGGGGATCGTCACGCCGCAGACGCAGTTCCGCATCCCGTACGCGATCAAGGTCGGCGATCGCGTCGTGCACGACGACGCCCCCCGACCGACCAGGACGTTCACGGCCGCCCAGATCCTGCAGCAGTCGTCGAACGTGGGCACGGTCACGATCGCCGAGCTGGTGCACAAGCAGCCGCTCTACGACTGGATCCGGCGCTGGGGCTTCGGCAGCCGCACCGACATCGGGCTGCCGGCCGAGGCGGCGGGCGCCGTCATGCCGCCCGACAAGTGGTACTCCTCCTCGATCGGCAACATCCCGATCGGCCAGGGCATCTCGGTCACGCCGCTGCAGATGGCGGCCATGTACGCCGGCATCGCCAACGGCGGCGTGATGGTCGAGCCGCACGTGGTGGAGAAGATCGGCGGCCGGCCGGCGCCCAAGCCGGTCTCGCGGCGGGTCCTCAGCCCGACCGTCGACCACACCCTGGTGGGAATGCTGAAGGGCGTCGTCGACACCGCCGCCGGCACCGGCACCCGGGCTTCGGTGCCGGGCTACACCGTGGCCGGCAAGACCGGCACCGCGCAGGTGGCGCTGCCACACAGCCTCGGCTACTCGACCCGCAACTACGTGGCCTCGTTCGTCGGCTTCCTGCCGGCCGACAACCCGCGGGTCGAGGTGCTGGTGGTGGTCAACTCGCCGCGCACGAACATCTTCGGCGGCATCGTGGCGGCCCCCGCCTTCCAGCAGATCGCGACGTTCCTGACCAAGGATCTGGCGATCCCGCCCGACAAGCCACTCGACCTCCCGGTCAACTAACCTCCCCGCCAGGCTTGGAACTCGCGAACCTGATCGGGACGATCGGGCCGCTCGAGGTGCGGGGTGGTGCGACGGGGCAGATCACCGCGCTCACCTACGACGCCGCTGCGGCTCTGCCGGGAGCACTGCACTTCTGCGTGCCCGGCTTCCGCGTCGACGGCCATGACTTCGCCGCCCAGGCGGAGGCGGCGGGCGCCGTCGCGCTGGTGGTCGAGCGCTTCCTCGACATCGACCTACCGCAGCTGCTGGTGCGCTCGTCGCGGGCGGCGATGGGCCCGGCCGCCGACACCTTCTACGGCCACCCCAGCCACGAGCTCGACGTGATCGGGGTGACCGGCACCAACGGCAAGACCACCACCTGCTTCCTGATGTACTCCGTGCTGGAGGCGGCCGGGCTGCAGCCCGCGCTGCTGGGCACGGTTGAGTCGCGGATCGGGGGCCACGTGGCCGAGGTGAAGCGCACGACGCCCGAGAGCATCGACCTGCAGGGGCAATTCCGGCAGATGGCGGATGCCGGCGACCAGAGCTGCGCGATGGAGGTGTCGTCGCATGCGCTGGCGCTGGATCGTGTGGCCGGCACGCGCTTTGCCGCCGCGGCCTTCACCAACCTCACGCAGGACCACCTCGACTTCCACCCGACGATGGAGGAGTACTACCTGGCCAAGCGCCGCCTGTTCGAGAACGACGCGTGGCCGGCGGCCGTCAACGTCGCCGACCCGTACGGCCGGCGGCTGGTGATGGAGGCGGCCGGCCCCGTGCTCAGCTACGCCGCCGACGACGACCGTGCCGCCGTGCGCCCGCAGTCGGTCGAGATCGGGGCGGGCGGGGCGATCTCGCTGATCGCGCTGACGCCGCGTGGCCTGCTGCCGCTGGACGTGCGGCTGCGCGGCGACTTCAACGTGGCAAACGTGCTCTGCGTGGTGGCGCTGAGTGAGCTGCTGGAGCTGCCGCACGAGGCGGTGCATGCCGGCATCGCGGCGCTGCACGGGGTGCCGGGCCGCTTCGAGCCCGTGGACGCCGGCCAGCCTTTCACGGTGCTGGTCGACTACGCGCACACACCCGACTCGCTCGAGAACGTGCTCACGGCCGCGCGTCGCATCACCTCCGGCGACGTGATCTGCGTGTTCGGCTGCGGCGGCGACCGCGACCGCGGCAAGCGACGCCTGATGGGCGGGGTCGCGCGGCGGCTGGCCGACCGCGCGATCATCACCAACGACAATCCGCGCAGCGAGGATCCGGCGGCGATCGCGGCCGAGATCATGAACGGCATCGACATGGAGGTCGAGCTCGACCGCCGCCGGGCGATCGAGCTGGCGGTTGCGGCCGCCCGCCCCGGCGACGTCGTCGTGATCGCCGGCAAGGGCCACGAGCAGGGGCAGCAGTTCGCCGACCACACGGTGCCCTTCGACGACCGCACGGCTGCGCTCGAGGCGCTGCAGCAGCTGGGGCAGACGGCGTGATCGAGCTGACAACCGCGGAGATCGCCGAGCTGACGCACGGCGAGACGCGTGTCGAGGCGGTCGTCACGGGCGTCGCAATCGACTCCCGGCGGGTGGCCCCGGGCGACCTGTTCGTGGCGCTCCCAGGGGAGCGTGCCGACGGTGCCGACTTCGCGGATGACGCGCTGGCCGCCGGCGCCGCGGCGGCGCTGGTACCGCGCGGCCAGGAGGGTCCGGGACGGATCGCGGTGGACGACCCGCTGGACGCGCTGGCGGTGGTCGCCCGCGAGGTGCGCCTGCGCGGCACGGCCAGCGTCGTCGGCATCACCGGATCCACCGGCAAGACCTCGACCAAGGACATCCTGGCCGCGCTGCTTGCGCCGCACACGGCCGTGGTGGCCAGCCGCCAGAACGAGAACAACGAGCTGGGTGTGCCGCTGACGCTCGCGCGGATCGAGCCGGTGACCGGCGTCGCCGTGGTCGAGATGGCCATGCGCGGCCTGGGGCAGATCGCCCACCTGGCCGCCATCGCGCGTCCTCAGATCGGGATCGTCACCGGCGTCGGCCCCGTCCACCTGGAGCTGCTGGGCACGATCGAGAACGTCGCCCGGGCCAAGGCCGAGCTGCTGGAGGCGCTGCCGGCGGACGGCACTGCGATCGTCCCGTACGGTGAGCCGCTGCTCGAGCCGTACCTGGCGGGGCTCGGCTGCACGGTGGTCAGCTTCGGGGCCGAGGAGGGCGCCGACGTGCAGCTGCGCGCCTTCACCGCCACGGGCGGCGCCGGGCAGGCGGAGATCGCGCTTCGCGGTCGAACCCTGTCCGTGCCCGTGAACTTCACCGCGCGTCACAACGCCCTCAACCTGGCGGCCGCTGCGGCTGCCTACGACAGCCTCGGCCTGCCCCTGGACGAGCTGGCGCTGGGCGCCGGTGACGTCGCCTTCTCACGCTGGCGCGGCGAGGAGATCGAGCTGCCGGGGGGCGGCCTGCTGATCGCCGACTGCTACAACGCCAACCCGACCTCCATGGCCGCAGCGCTGCGCCACCTGTCCGAATCGGCCGCCGGCCGGCGGCGGGTGGCGGTGCTGGGCGACATGGCCGAGCTGGGCCCCGGCGCCGGCGCGTACCACCGCGAGGTCGGCGAGCTGCTGGGTCAGCTCGGGGTCGAGGTCGTGGTCGCGGCGGGGCCCGAGGCCCGCGCCTACGGCGGCAGGTGGTTTGCAACGGTCGCCGAGCTGCGCGAGGCGCTGGGTGACGTGATCCAGCCCGGCGATGCGGTGCTGGTCAAGGCCAGCCGGTCGGTCGGTCTCGAGGGCGCCGTGGAGGCGATCGCCCCGTGAAGCTGGTGCTGCTCGCGGGCGTGATCGCGATGCTGCTCTCGATCGCAGCGGGACCCGCGTTCATCGCCTTCGTGCGCCGGCACGCGCTCGGCCAGCAGATCCGCGAAGAGGGCCCCGCCGGCCACATGGCCAAGCAGGGCACCCCCACGATGGGCGGTCTCATCCTCCT
Source organism: Gaiellales bacterium (assembly GCA_036273355.1). Lineage (GTDB taxonomy): Bacteria > Actinomycetota > Thermoleophilia > Gaiellales > JAICJC01 > JAICYJ01. The sequence goes on along the minus strand of DASUHV010000134.1, from coordinate 1,975 downwards.
GTCCTGCGCGCTGCTCACGTTCGCCGTCCTGACCAAGCGCACGACGCCGGGGCTGACCGTGGCCGGAGTGACCATCGCCTGTGCCGCAATCGGCTTCGTCGACGACTGGTTCAAGCTGTCCCATAGCCGCTCGCTGGGCCTGTCGGGGCGCTGGAAGATGCTGGGCCTGCTGGGCGTGACCGCGGCGCTCGGGTACGTGGCGCACCACCAGCACCTGTCCACCGACGTCTACCTGCCGCTGCTCGACGTGCGGCTGAACCTGGGCCCGGCCTACTACCTGCTGCTGTTCCTGGTCGTGGCCGGCGGTGCCAACGCGGTCAACCTGACCGACGGCCTGGACGGGCTGGCCGCGGGCACCGTGACGATCGCGATGCTGACCTACACCGCCATGATGGTGGTGGCGTTCCTGTCGCCGGGCGGGCTCACCGCGGAGGGCGCTGCCAGCCGCATCGACCTGGCGATCATGGGCGCGGCGATCGTCGGCGGCTGCGTCGGGTTCCTCTGGTACAACGCCTATCCGGCCGACGTATTCATGGGTGACACCGGCTCCTTCGGCCTCGGCGGGGCGCTGGCGGCGATGGCCGTCTTCACCAAGACCGAGTTCCTGCTGGTGATCATCGGCGGCGTGTTCGTGATCGAGGCGCTGTCGGTCGCGATCCAGGTGATCGGCTTCAAGGTGTCCCGCAAGCGCGTGTTCCTGATGGCGCCGATCCACCATCACTTCGAGATGCTGGAGTGGACCGAGAACAAGATCATCGTGCGGTTCTGGATCCTGGCCTCGATCTGCGGCGCCAGCGGCTTCGTCCTCTACTACCTCGCCTACTCCAAGTTCCGGTGAGCGACGGCCGCTACGTGGTGCTGGGTCTGCGGCGGTCGGGCCTGGCCGCCGGCGAGGCGATCCGCCGCACGATGCCCGGCGCGGAGGTGCTGGGGGTGGACGACGCCGCAGATGTGGACACGGCGAGGCTTCGGGCGATCGGCGTCGAATACCGGCTCGGTGGAGAGCTGGTGTCGATGACCGGGGTGACAGCACTGGTGAAGTCGCCCGGTGCGCCGGGAGACCACCCCCTGGTCGCATCCGCCCGCGACGCCGGCGTTCCGGTCTGGAGCGAGGTCGAGCTGGGATACCGATTGATCCAGAGCCCGATCATCGGCATCACCGGCACCAACGGCAAGACCACGACCACCGAGCTGGTCGGTGCGATGCTGCGCGCCGGCAACGTGCCTGTGGAGGTGGCCGGAAACGTGGGCCGGCCGCTCTGCGACCTGGCCGGCCGCGTGGATCCGGCCACCTGGATCGCCTGCGAGCTGTCCAGCTTCCAGCTCGAGGACATCGACAGCTTCCGGGCGCGGGTGGGCGTCGTGCTGCAGGTCACCCCCGATCACCTCGACCGCCACGGCACGTTCGCCGAGTACCTGCGCAGCAAGCTGCGCCTGTTCGAGAACCAGACGACCGAGGACACGGCCGTGCTGAACGCCGACGACCCGGTGCTGCGCGAGGCCGAGATCCCCGGCGACGGCCGTCGCGTCTGGTTCAGCCGCGATCAGTCCGACCGGATCGACTGGGAACATTCGTCGATCCGTGGCGACCATAACCTCGAGAACGCGCTGGCCGCGTCGGCGGCGGCGGAGGCCGTCGGCGTGTCCCGGGAGGCGCGCGACCGCGCGCTCCGCTCGTTCACTCCCCCGCCGCACCGGCTGCAGACGGTGGCCGTGCGTGAGGGCGTCAGCTTCGTCGATGACTCCAAGGCCACCAACCCGGAGGCGGTGATCAAGGCGCTGACCGCATACGAGGACGGCGTCCGGCTGGTGCTGGGCGGATCGCTGAAGGGCTCGTCGTTCGCCGGGCTGGCCGCAGCCGTCGCCGCTGGCCCGGTCGTGTCGGTCGACGTGTACGGCGAGGCGGGCGAGCAGATCGCCGCCGCGCTGGCCGCCGCGGGCGTGCCGCACCGCCGCCACCCGCGGATGGCCGCCG
>DASUHV010000133.1:0-5795 GCA_036273355.1 Gaiellales bacterium | reverse complement strand
TTGTCGAACGCGGTCGCCGTCAGGATCTGCGACGGCCGCGGCCCTCCCTCCAGCGCCATCTCGACCGCGCGGCGGCCGCTCGCCTCCGCTGCGGCCGCGCGCCGGGCGTCCACGGCCGGAATCGCCGCCGTCCCGGGAAGGGCCATCCCCAGGGCTTCCACCAGCGAGGTCATCGTCGACGCGGTGCCCATCTCCTGGCAATGGCCGGCCGAGGGCACCATCGCCGCCTCCAGCTCGTCGTACTCCGCGGCCGAGATCCTCCCGGCCCGCAGGTCGGCGGTGTAGCGCCAGAGGTCGGTGCCGTTGGAGATCTGCTGACCGCGGAACACCGCCGGCTGCGCCGGCCCGCCGGTGATCATGATGGCGGGGATGTCGACGCTGGCGGCGCCCATCAGCTGCGCGGGGACGGTCTTGTCGCAGCCGCCAATCAGCACCACGGCATCCATCGGATTGGCGCGGATCGTCTCCTCCACGTCCATCGCCATCAGGTTGCGGAACATCATGGTCGTGGGCTTCATGAACGGCTCGCCCAGCGAGATGGTCGGAAACTCGAGCGGCAGCCCGCCCGCCTGCAGCACGCCACGCTTGACGGCCGCGGCCAGCCCGCGGAAGTGGATGTTGCAGTTGACCAGCTCGCTCCACGAGTTGCAGACGCCGACCACCGGCCGGCCCTCGATCGCTTCCTGGGTGATCCCCTCCGATCGCAGGTACGAGCGGTGGATGAGGCCGGCCACGTCGTGCGTCCCGAACCACCGGGCGCTGCGCAGCGTTCCGCTCATGGCAGCTCGATCCCAAACGGCGTCGCGGCCACGCCCTCCGCGGGTGGATGCCGCAGCAGGTACTGCTGCTCGGCGGCCGCCTGGACGTCGCCACCTGACAGCCGCGCGAAGCGGTCGACCCGGTAGGGCGAGATGTCGGCGTCGGTGGCGCCGCTGGTGACGAGCTCGGCCACGATCTGCGACAGGCCCGGCCCGTGGGTGACACAGCACTCGTTGCAGCCGGCCAGGACCACGTAGCCCTCGACGCCCGGCGCCGGGCCGACGATGTGGCGGCCGTCCGGCGTCCAGGTGGGCAGGCCGCTGGCATGGCCGCGGACGGGTGCGTCCGCCAGCGCGGGGATCACCCCGGCCAGCTCGCGGGCCAGGCGCTCGTGCTCCCACACGGCATGGTCGGGGAGATCGGCCGTGGACGGCGGATCGGCCACATCGACCCGCGACCGATCCTCGATGGTGCGCTCGATCGCCCCCACCAGCAGGCCGCCGTCCTGCTCGCGCAGGTAGAGCAGGTCGCGCTCGAAGAACAGCATCATCGGCAGCTCGGGCGTGACGGCGGCGATCGGCTCGGTGGTGAAGCGCGACTCGAGCAGCGGTATCGCGCCGATGTCGACGCCGTCGCGCGCGCCCAGCCCTCGCGCGGCCGCCCCGGCCGCGTTCACCATGGCATCGGCGGCGACTGTGCCGGCGGAGGTGCGCAGGCCGGTGACGCGGCCGCCCTCGACGACGGCGCCCGCGACCGCGGTCCCCGTGCGGACGTCCACGCCCGCCGCCCGCAGCTCGCCGTCGAGCGCGCGCATCACCCTGCCGGTGTCGACCTGATACGCCTCTGGCTGGAACAGCGCACCGTGCACCGACCCGGGCGCCAGGATCGGCGCCGCCCGCAGCGTCTCGGCCTCGTCCAGCATGACCACGTCCGGCGCGAAGTGGAGCTCGCGCTCGTACTCCTGCCGCAGCATCTCGACTCCCGGCTCGGACAGCGCCGGGAACAGCAGCCCCACTCGCCGCACACCGAGGTCGCCGCCCGAGCGCTCCTGGAGGTCGGCGTAGAAGCGCATGCCGTACTCGGCCAGCTCCGCCTCCAGCTCGCCCGCCCAGTAGCCGACGAACCCCGCCCCGGCGGCCGTGGTCTGGGTACCGAGCGCGGGCTGGCGCTCCAGCAGGACCACCTCCGCGCCCGCGCGGGCCAGGTGCAGCGCGGCCGTCGCGCCCAGGATGCCACCGCCCACCACGGCCACGTCAGCCACCGGCCACCACCTTCGGCCGCACCAGCGGCGCCCCGGCCACCCCGGGGTCGATCGCCTTCACGGCCCAGCCGCACAGCGACGCCAGCACCAGCACGTCGAGCTGGCCGCCGGCGAAGGCGAGGTTGGTCGGCGACATCACGTACTCCCCGGTCCAGTCGTCGACGACCATGTCCAGCGCGCCGCCGGCGTCGAGCCGATAGATGCGGTTGGGCTGGTAGCAGCCGATCCAGATGCCGCCCTCGGCATCGACCGCCAGCCCGTCGGGGACGGTGCGGGGCAGCTCGACCACCGGCTCCAGCTCACCGCCGGCCAGCGGCATCCGCACCACCCCGGGCATCTGCGATTCGACCAGGTAGAGGTGGTCGCCGCTGATCGCGCAGCCGTTGGCGAACCGCAGGGCCGGCACGTCCACCCGCTCGGTCGTGCCGTCCGGGGTGATCCGAACCAGGCCGCCGGTGACCTCATCCCACGCGCCCGAGTCGGTCACCCAGAGGTTCCCGTCGCCATCGAACACGGGGTAGTTCGGATACCCGACCCGTTCGCCGTGGCGCTGCACCTCGCCGTCCGGCGAGATCCGCATCACGTATCCGCTGTTCGGGTCGCAGGCGTAGACGTTGCGGTCGGCGTCCAGGGCCATCCCCAGCAGGAACCCCCCGGGCACGGTGGCGACCGTGTCGACGGCGCCTCCGTCGAGCGCGAACCGGTAGAGCTGCCCCGCCTCTCCACCGGCGTAGACGGCCCCCTCGTCGGGCGACCAGCAGACGCCCTCCGGATGGTCGAGCCCGCCTGCGATGGTGCGAAGCCCGCGGCCGATGACCGGTTTCACGCCTCCACTCCGCCGTCCGCCGACAGCCGCGAGACGCTGTCAACTCCCTCGTAGACGACGGTGGCGACCTCGGTCTCGAGCACGCCGCCGGCGTCCAGCACGCGTGCCCGGCCGGCCTCCACCGCCTCGGCCAGCGGGCTGGGATAGCCCGTCCACGGCTCGGCGATGGCGTGGTAGTAGCCGCGCCAGCCGCCGTAGACCATCCACAGCCAGACGACAGGGAACAGCGCCTGGTCGAACACCAGCCCGAACCCGCGCCGGGCGGCCGTGTCGGTGGTCGCCACCCAGCCCTCGCGCAGCTCGGTCAGGTAGTGCAGCGCGAAGCAGTTCGCGTCCGGCCCGAGCGCGCGGCGCACGTCCAGGTCGTTGAACTGCGGCCAGTCGTAGGTGTCGCCCTTGACGCCGAGCGTGCCACCGCCGTTCTCGTCCACCTCCGCCTTCTGAGCCGGCACGTCGAACCGGTGCGCGGGCGAGATCGCCGCGACCGGGTGCAGCCCCCAGTTGTAGTCGAACGGCATCGTGCCGACGTTCTCCAGCCGGTATGCGATCCGCAGCACCGGATCGTCGCCCGACAGGGTCAGCCGCCGCCGCCAGCGGGCGGGCGTGATCGGCGTGGTCAGGTCGAGCTCCAGCTCGACGCCGGCACGGTCATTGCGGGCGATCCGGTACGACGCGGCCGTCGTCCACAGCTCGCCCATGTAGGGCAGCTGATCGCCGTAGCGGTTCGGCGACGGAGCGCCGCCCGGGAACGCCTCGTCCCATCCTCCCGGCCAGTGGTCGTCGAAGTTCGCGTGCAGCTCGGCCCGGTGCGGCTCGACCCGGGGCGAGTGCCACAGCAGGTCGCGGTCGCCGCGCTTGTCGATCAGGCGCAGGATCTTGCCGCCCAGCTCCGGCAGGACGTCCACGGCCAGCCGGGCGTTCTCGAGCCGCACGGTGCGCAGCCCGTGGTAGTGCCACCGGTCGTCGATGCGGGCGCCCATCAGTAGCAGGTGGCCAGCAGGCCGCCGTCGACGACAAGGGGCTGGCCGCTCATGAACGAGGCGTCGTCGCCGGCCAGGAACACGGCCGTGCGGGCGATCTCGCGCGGTGCCGCGATTCGCTCCAGCGGATACTCGGCGCTGACCTGCGCGCGCAGCGCGGCGGGATCGTCGGCCGTGTCGAAGTAGGCCTGCACCAGCGGGGTGTCGATGTCGCCGGGGCAGATTGCGTTGCAGCGGATGCCGTCGCGGCCGTACTGCACCGCTGTGGCGCGGGTGATGCCGAGCACGCCGCCCTTGGCGGCGCAGTAGGCGGCCAGTATCCCGTCGCCGACCAGGCCCAGGATGGAGGCGATGTTGACGATCGAGCCGCCGCCGGCCGGGCGCATCACGCGCACCGCGTGCTTGCAGCCGAAGAACACGCCCTTCAGGTTGACGGCGAGGATGCGGTCGAGCTGCTCCTCGGTGGTCTCGGCCAGCTCCTGCTCGATCTGCACCGCCGCGTTGTTGACCATCACGTGCAGGCGGCCGTGAAGCTCGACGGCGCGCGCCACCAGCGCCTCCACCTCCGCCTCGCGGGAGACGTCGGCGTGCAGGTACTCGCCGATCCCCGACATCGTCGCGGCACCGGCCGCGTCGTCGACGTCGCAGCCCAGCACCAGTGCCCCCTCGGCGGCGAACTCGCGGGCGATCGCCTGGCCCAGGCCGGAGCCGACGCCCGTCACCACCGTGCTGCGCCCCTCCAGGGATCGCGGCCGCATCTCAGTAGCCATGCCGTTCCACCTCCTCGGGATCCTCGTACCATCGAACCTTGTCGCCGACGCGCGCGCGTAGCTTCCACTTCGAGCCCTTCGGCTCGTCCTCCATGGCGCGCTCGATCGCGGCCAGCCGCTGCGTGATCAGGTCGCGCTCGCCGTCGGCGAGCGGCGCGTCGCCCAGCCCCTCGCGCAGCTTCTCGAGATTGAGCTGCAGGGTCCGGTAGAGCCCCCAGTCCCGCGCGCACAGGCGCGCCACCCAGGCCGCGTTGATAGCCCCGTCGTCGGTCGTGCCGACCTCCAGGGCCAGGAGCAGCGCGTAGGCGTCGTTGTGGTCCTTCTCGTTCAGCCGCACGATCTGGAGCTTCGTCAGCAGCAGATCGGCGGCAGGCAGGGTCAGCGGCACGACGTCGAGCCGGTCGGCGATCGGCAGCGTGTGGCACATCTCGAAGGTGCCCACGAACACGTCCAGCTGGCGCTTGTTCGGCTCGTCGTAGAACAGCAGGCGGCGGGCGCCGTGCATGCGGTTGAACATCTGGTTGGGCTCGTAGCCCTGCTCGGCCAGGCTCTGCGCCAGCTGGCGGCCGTGGCGCGAATCGGTGACCAGGTCGATGTCGTTGTACTCGCGCGCCAGCTCGGGCGGATAGGCGGCCGCGGCCACCAGCCGGATCCCGAGCCCGCCCAGCAGTCGCACCGGAATGCCCTGGGCCTCGAGCACGTCCGACAGCCGCCGGCTCTCCTCGATCACGTCCGGCAGGATCCGGGAGCCGTTCGCGCTCATGCCGATCCCCGGATGCGCAGCTCGACGGGCAACATCACGTGGCGCCGCTTGATGGCGACACCGTCGAGATGGTCGATCAGCAGCTGCGCAGCCTCACAGCCCATCTCGTAGCCCGGCACGTGCACGGTGGTGAGCGGCGGCTCGACGAACTCGGCGAATGCGAAGTCGTTGAACCCGGTCACGGCGAGATCCTGGGGGACGCGCAGGCCGCGCGCGCGGGCCTGCCGCATGGCGCCGATCGCGAGCAGGTCGTTGCCTCCCATGATCGCGGTGGGCGGGTCGGGCATGGACAGCAGGCGGTCGACCATGGTCGCGGCCACGGCGGTGTCCCAGGTGCCCTCGAACAGCTCGAGCTCGCGGTCGACGGCGATGCCGGCGGCCGCCAGCGCGTCGTGGTAGCCGCGGTGGCGCTGCTCGAGCATCGGCCAGGGCTGGT
>DASUHV010000132.1:0-14146 GCA_036273355.1 Gaiellales bacterium | reverse complement strand
CGCGGTGGTCGTTCTGCAGGGCGAGCACGACCTGTCAACGGCTGATCGGCTGCGCCAGGCGATCGAGCTCGCGCGCGACGGGTCGACGCCCGTGGTGGTCGATCTGACCGAGGCGACGTTCATCGACTCGGCCGTGCTGGGCGTGTTGATCGCCGAGCACGAGCGCGCTGCGTCGAACGGCTCCGCCGTCGGCTACGTGGTCGGCGCGGGCGCCGGCCACAGCGTGCACCGGATCATCGATCTGGCCGGGGTGGCGGCGGTGCTGCCGATCTCGAGCGATCGCGCGACCGCCCTGCGGGCCATCCGCGGCTAACAGCGTCAGACGGAGGTCAGGTCGCGGCGCGCGGCGCGGGCGGCCGCGATCAGCCCACCCAGGATCGGGTGCAGCGCACCGGTGGTGAGGGTCTCCATCTGAGGCTGGAACAGCGTCGCCAGGTAGAAAGGATGGCCGGGCAGCTCGATCGCCTCCACGCCGGCGTCGTCGGCGTAGGCGCCGATCACCAGCCGGGCGGCGACCAGCGCCTCGCGGTAGCGGTCGTTCAGCCCGTAGCTGCAGTAGTGGAAGCCCGAGAACGGCGCGTCACCGGTCAGCGCTGCAAGACGCGTGCCGGCCACCGGGCGGATCTCGCGCCGTAGCCCGACCAGGCTACACGCGAGCGATGCCACCACCGGCTCGGTCGCGTCCGGGTCGACCTCGCCATGGGCCGCGTCGTCGAGACCGGCAACGTTTCGTGCGAACTCGACCAGCATGTACTGGCAGCCGCCGCAGGTGCCGAGGATCGGCGTGCCTCCTCGGCGAGCGGCCTCGATCGTGCGGCAGACGGCGTCATCGTCGCGATAGGGGCTGCCGGGAGCCACCCAGACCGCGTCGACGGCGTCCACGGCGAACGGCTGATCGGTGCCGTGCCAGGCGGCCTCCACGTCCGGCGGCATCAGCGTCAGCGTGTGGTCGATGGCGCGGTGCGTCTCGTAGGCGGGGTTGTGGTCGCACAGAACGGCCAGCCGGATCGCGGACATGGGGCCATCCTAGTATGGTCGTCGCCATGCGCAGGGCATCCGTTGGCACCACCGGCATCGAGCTGTCGGCGATCGGGCTGGGCGGGTTCGAGCTGGGGAAGACCGAGGCGGACGTGCCGCCTGCGCGCGCCGCCATCGCCGCGGCGATGAAGTCCGGCGTCAACTGGGTGGACACCGCCGACGAGTACCACGCGACGGCCAACGAGTCGGTGATCGGCGAGGCGGTGGGCGGCCTGCCGGAGCGGCCGCTGATCTCGTCCAAGCGCTGGCCCGACGGTGACAGCTTCACCCCGGCGGGCATCCATGCCGGCTGCCGGGCGAGCCTGCAGCGGCTCGGAGTCGACCACCTCGACCTCTACTTCCTGCACTGGCCCGACGATCGGATCCCGCTCCAGGAGAGCTGGGGCGCGATGGCGGAGCTGGCCGACCAGGGCCTGGTGCGCGCGATCGGCCTGTCCAACTACACGCTCGCGCAGATCGAGGCCTGCCACGCCGCGCGGCCGGTGGACGTGATCCAGGACGGCCTGTCGCTCGTCGACCACCCCGAGAACCGGCACAAGGTCGCCGCGTGCGGGTCGCAGGGCATCGCCGCCGTGATCTACGAGCCGCTGGCCAGCGGCCTGCTGGCGGGCGCCTACGCGAGCGCGGCGGACGTGCGCGCGAAGTGGGGCGACGACGTGGACGCCTACGAGTTCTTCGGCCGCCTGTTCGGCCCCGCCCAGGAGCCACGCAGCATGGCGCTGACCGCCGAGCTGAAGCGGGTCGCGGAGCACCGCGGAGTCGGCATGGCGCAGCTGGCCATCGCCTGGGTGCTGGCGCAGCCGGGTGTCACGTCGGCGATCTGCGGCAGCAGCAACCCCGCGCACGTCAGCAGCAACTCGGCCGCCGCGGGGATCGAGCTCGACGACGACGCCCTGGCGGAGCTGGAGGCAATGATGCAGCTCGGCCCGGCCCTCGCCTGACCGTATACTGCCGCCCATGGCCTTCGTCACGGTGACGGTCCGTGTCCGGCGTCAAACGCCGGCACACCCAGCGGCTCGCTAGCGGTCAACACCTCCTACGCAGCCCACTCGCGGACGAGCTGGCCGCCGCCGCAGGCATCGCCGGCGGCGACCTCGTGGTCGAGATCGGCGCCGGCACCGGCAGGCTGACTGCGCCCCTGGCCGAGCGAGCCGGCCACGTGATCGCGGTCGAGGTCGACCCGCGCCTGGCGCGGATGCTGCGGCGGAGGTTCCGGGGAGACAGCCGCGTCACCGTGGTCGAGGCGGACGGGCTGGCGGCGACGCTGCCGGCGAGCCCGTTCCGGGTGGTGGCGAACCTGCCGTTCGCGATCACGACGCCGATGCTGCGGCGCCTGCTGGACGATCCCGGCCTGCCGCTGTGCTCGGCCGACCTGGTCGTCCAGCGCGGGTTCGCCGTGAAGCGCTGTTCGCCGCGTCCGTGCACGCTGCTCTCGGCGGGCTGGCTGCCGTGGTGGCAGCTGGCGGTGGAGCGAGTGCTGCCGCCGGACTGCTTCCAGCCGCCGCCATCGGTCGAGAGCGCCATCCTCAGCGCACGGCGCCGGCCCCGGCCGCTGGTGGACGCGGCGGCGGCCGACGACTACCGGCTGCTGCTGCGCCGGGCATTCCGGCGCGACAACCGGCCGGTGCGGCTGGCGCTGGGCCTGGAGCGGAGACGCTGGGCAGCGTTCTCACGGCCGCGCGGGCTGGCCGGCGATGCCCGGCCGACGCAACTCGACGTCTGGGACTGGGCGGCCCTGCACGCATACCTGCGGCCGTCCAGTGCGTCCCGGCGAAGCGGGGCCCGGGCATGATGCAGAGGTGGCCGGAATGACAGTGACCAGGGGGTTGCGCAGCTACGGCGACCTGCTGGCCCAGCCGGGCGCGGCAGGGTTGGTGGGATGGGGGCTGCTGGCGCGCATGCCGATCGGCATGATCGGCCTGGCGCAGGTGCTGCTGATGCGCGGATCCGGTGAGAGCTATGCCGATGCCGGGCTGGTTGCAGCAGGCGGAGCCGTCGCGTATGCGGTGGGAGCGCCCGTGGCAGGCCGCCTGATCGATCGCCGCCGGCCGTTCGTCGTCCTGATCGCCTACGGCGTGGTCTACCCTGCCGCGCTGGCGCTGCTGGTGGTGCTGGCGGCGTCGGACGCGCCGCTGTGGTCACTGGTCGTCGTGTCGATGGCGTCCGGCGCCTCGCAGCCCCCGGTCGCCCCGACCGTGCGCATGCTGTGGTCGTCGCTGGTCGTCTCCAGCCACCACTCGGCGGCGTTTGCCTTTGAGGCAACGGCCCAGGAGCTGTTGTTCATCACCGGTCCGCTGGTGGTGGGCATCCTGACCGCGGCGTTCTCGCCCAGCGCCGGCGTGATCGCGGCTGGCGTCGTGTCGATCGCGGGCGTCGCCGGGTTCGTGATGACCGGGCCGGTGCGCCTCCACCTCCCGGAGTCCCACGAGCACGAGCGGCACGGCCATCCGCTGAGCACGCTGGCGCCGCCGATGGTGCGCCGGATCGTCGCGTTCAGCGTCGGCTACGGCCTCGCCTTCGGCGCGGTCGAGGTTGCGATGCCGGCGTTCGCCGAGGCCCACGGCGGCCGCGAGCTGGGCAGCATCTGCCTGGCCGCGTGGTCGGGCGGCAGCCTCATCGGCGGACTGCTGGCCGCCGGCCATCGGCCGGACGACCCGCTCCGCAGCCTGCGGCTGATCAGCGTGCTGTTCGTCGTCCTGCTGCTGCCGCCGCTGCTGGCGGGGTCGGTCTGGATGATGTCCGTGTTCATGCTGATCGCCGGCCTGCCGATCGCCCCCAGCTTCGCGCTCACCTACGGCATGGTGCAGCACACGGCCCGGCCGGGCACCCAGGCAGAGGTGTTCGGGTGGCTGAGCACGGCGATCGTGGTCGGGATCGCCGCCGGAGCCGCCGTCGGCGGCAGCCTGATCACACGCTCCGGCACCAACGCATCGATCCTGCTGGGCGTGGTCGGCGCGCTGGCGGCGGTGGCCGTGGTGATGCTGCCGCGGCCGGCGCGCTGACCTCCGTCCGGCGGGCTATTGCTTGGACAGCCACATCTCCGGGATCAGCTCGAAGTAGGAGCCGGTGAAGATCAGGCCGTGCAGCCGCGGTGACACGAACGTGGCCTGCTCCAGGTGCAGGAACGGTGCCCAGCCGGCGTCGTGCTGCATGAAGTAGGCGTCGATCTTGGCCCACTGGGCGTTGCGGGCCGCGCCCAGCGGCATCAGCTTGGTGCGGTCGATCATCGCGTTCAGCGTGGGGTCGTTTGTGTTGGAGACGTCGTTGTTGCCGACGTTGACAATGTGCTCGCCGTTCAGCGTGGTGTCGATGAAGTCTTCGCCCTCGGGAAAGTCCTGGTCGAAGTGGTTGAACGCGATCTGGGGATCTCCGCTCTGGGTCAGCAGCGTGTCCCAGTAGACCGAGTCGTCGACCGCCTTCACGCCGGTCACATTGAGGCCGATCTGGCTCAGCACCGACGCCAGGTACTCCGCCGCCTTGGGCGCCGGGTCGGCGTTCGTCGTCCAGATCTGCACGCTTGCGCCGGTGGCGCCCGCTTGCTGGATCAGCTGCTTGGCCTTGGCCAAGTCGTGCGGATAGAGGTGGTGCTCCTGGTAGCTGGAGCCGAACCCCGGCGGCAGCACCGTCTCGGAAGGGATGCCCTGGCCGCCGAAGATCTTGACCAGCGCGTTGCGGTCGATCGCGTAGTTGACCGCCTGCCGCACCGCCAGCTTGTCGAACGGCGGCTTGCGTGTGTTCATCGAGAAGTAGGTGACGTTGTTGCGCGGGAACAGGAAGGTCTGCTTCGGGTACTGCGCACGCAGCGCCGTGAAGCGGTCCGGCGGCACGGCCTCCATGTACCAATCCAGCTGACCGTCGATCGTCTCGTTCACCGCCTGCTCGGGTGTCGTGCCGATGGTGATGTCGACCTCGTTCACGTGCCCCTTGGGCGACGCGGACGTCCACTGGTGGAAGTTGGGATTGCGGACGAGCACGATCTGCTGCTTCGGCGTGTAGGTCTTGATCATGTACGGCCCGGTGGCGACCCGCCACTGAGGGTCGGTGGAGATGTCCTTGTACGGCATCCCGGCGGGCACGGCGAACGCGAACGGGATCGCCATGTCGTCGAGGAAGGCACCGTCCGGCTTGACCAGGTGGAAGGCGATCGTGCCCGTCTTGTCGTTTGCGACGATGCCCGAGATGTGGGGTGCGTGGTGCGCGGCGTACGCGTCGGCGCCGACGATGTTGGTGTAGAAGCCGACGCCGGGCGAGCCGACGTGGAACAGCCGCTCGATCGCGTACTGGAAGTCGGACGGGCGCACCGCGCGGTTCACGGGTGGCGAGAACATCACGTTCTTGCGCACCTGGAAGGTGTAGGTGCGGCCGTTGTCCGTGACCACCGGCATGGCGGTCGCGATGTCCGGCTCGATCACCGACTGCTGGCCGCCGCCGGCCTTCTTGAACGTGAGCAGGCCGTTGTTGGTGGCCTCCAGCAGCTCCCATCCCTCGACGGCGAACGAGATGCCGGTGTCGAGGTGGTCGGGGTTGTCGGGGATCGCTCCCCGCAGCGTGCCGCCGTTCACGGGCGCTCCGGCGGAGCCGGCCGAGCTGGAGCTGCCCGAACCGCACCCGGCCGAGACCGCGAGCAGCAGCAGCGCGAAGGAAATCAGGGTGCGGCGCATGGGGTACCTCACGTTGTCCGGCTGCGCGGGTCGAGCCACAGGTAGGTCAGGTCCGCGAGCATGTTGAAGAACACGACGAAGAAGGCGCCGTACAGGGTCAGCGCCATCAGCGGTGGCAGGTCGAGGTGGGCGACCGACTCCTGGGCGTACTGCCCGACGCCCTCCAGCCCGAAGATCGGCTCGATCAGGATCACGGTGCCGCCCACCACGGCGCCGAAGTCGAGCCCGAACAGCGTGACCACGGGGATCAGGCATGTGCGCAGCGTGTGCCGCACGAGCACCCGGGACGGCGACAGCCCCTTGGCCTTGGCCGTGCGCACGTAGTCCTGGTGGCGCGTGTCCAGCAGCGAGTTGCGCACCACCCGCGCATAGAAGCCGATGGAGACCACCGCGAGCGTGATCCAGGGCAGGAACAGGTGTGTCGCCCAGCCGGCCGGGTCCTGCGTGAACGGCACGTACCCGCCGGGCGGGATCCATGAGAAGATCGGCCAGGAGTGGTACTTGTAGGTGAGCACGTAGAGCATCACCGCGCCCAGCCAGAAGATCGGTATCGACACCCCCGCCAACGCCACGACCGTCAGCACCCTGTCCAGCCACCGCCCCTGGTAGAGGCCGGACAGGACGCCGATCGTGATGCCGAAGATCATCCAGATCAGCGCTGCCCCGATCGCGAGCGACAGCGTGCGCGGGATGCCCCGCCGGATCGCCGGCAGCACCGGCGTCTGGTCCTGGTATGAGATCAGATCGCGCTCGATGAACAGGTGGTTCATCATGTCGAAGTACTGGGTGTAGAGCGGCTGGTCGAAGCCCCAGTCGTGCCGGATCTGGCGGATGTTCTGCTGGGTGGGGTGGCGGCCCGCCAGGCGCAGTGCCGGATCGCCGCCCGGGATCACGTTGAAGATCACGAACACCATCACGGAGATCGCCACCAACACGGCCACCAATCCCGCCAGCCGGCCAAGCAGCAGGCGCACCATTATTGGCGGATCCTCAGCCGCGCGTGCGGGTCGAGGGCATCTCGCAGCGCATCCCCGAGCACGTTCAGCGAGACCACCGTGATCATGATGGCGAGCCCGGGCGCGATCGTCAGCCAGGGTGCGGTCACGATCGTCTGGTAGCCCTGCTCGATGATGTTGCCCCAGCTCGGGGTGAGCAGCGGCACGCCCACGCCCAGGAACGAGAGCGCCGCTTCGGTCAGGATGTTGGTGGCCACGATCAGCGTCAGGAACACCAATGCCATCGATGCCACGTTGGGCAACAGCTCCGCCAGCATGATCTTGACCGGCCCGGCGCCACTTGCCACGGCCGCCTCGATGAACTCCATCCGCCGCAGGGACAGCACCTGTCCGCGGATCGGGCGGGCGACGTAGGGGACGTAGACGATCGCGATCACCACGATCGGGATCGCCAGCGACGTCGACGCGACATGGATCGGCCCGACGGCTATCCCATGGACAGCGAACGCGGTGGCCAGGGCCACCGCCAGCAGGTAGACGGGGAACGACCAGATCAGGTCGAGCAGACGTGAAATCGCCGAGTCGGTCATGCCTCCCGCGTACGCGGACAGGATCCCCAGCACGAGCGCCACGGTGACGCACACGATGGCCGATATGAAGCCCACCTCCAGCGAGATACGGCCGCCGTAGAGAATTCGCACGAACAGGTCCCTGCCGTTGCTGTCGGCGCCCAGGAGGTAGCAGGCGCGGAGGCCGGGCCCGATCGGCGTGCCGTCGTTCTTCACCACCGGCACCTTGTGACCGTTCTCGGTGATGGTGCCCTGGATGTTCTGGTCGCTGGGGCCGTGGTTGCAGGCGTGCGAGACCCACAACGGTGCGCCCGGGAAACAGGCGAACACGATCGTCAGCAACACGAGCGCCGACACGATGGCGGCCGGATTCCGCCGCAGCCGCCGCAAGGCGGTGCGGAAGCCACCGGCCGCCACGGGCGGCGAGTCGATCACTGGGTCAGGTACATCGACGGGAACAGCTCGAAGTAGTTGCCGTTGAAGACCAGGCCGTGCAGGTGGGGCGACACGTACTTAGGCCACTGCCGGTTCATGAAGGGCGCCCATGCGGCGTCGTTCTTCATGTACAGGTAGTCGAGCTTCGCCCAGATCGCATTGCGGGCATCGCCCAGCGGCATCCGCTTGGCCTGGTCGATCATCTTGTTGTATGCCGGGATGTTCGTGTTGGTGAGATCGTTGTTGCCAACGTTGACGATGTGCTCGCCGTTGAGTGCCACGTCGATGAAGTCCTGGCCCTCGGGGTAGTCCTGGTTCCAGTCGGTGAACCCGATCTGCGGGTCGCCCTTCTGGGTGGCGATCGTGTCCCAGTAGACCGATTCGTCGAACGTCTTCACGGTCGCCTTGAGGCCGATCTGGTTGAGCACGCCGGCCAGGTACTGCACCGCCGACGGCGTGGGGTCGGTGTTGTGCCCCCACACGGTCACGGCCGCGCCCGCCACGCCGGCCTGTTGGATCAGCTGCTTGGCCTTGGCCAGGTTATACGGGTAGAGGTTGTGCTTCTTGTAGGCGGTGCCCAGGCCGGGCGGGATGATGTTCTCGGTGGGCGTGCCCTGGCCGCCGTAGATCTTGACCAAGGCGTTTCGATCGATGGCGTAGTTGACGGCCTTGCGAACGTCCAGCTTGTTGAACGGGTACTTGCGCTCGTTCATGAAGAAGTACGTGATGTTGTTGCGCACGAACGGGTACACCTGCTTGGGGTACTGCGCCTTCAGCTGGGTCAGGCGATCGGGCGGCACCGACTCGAAGTACCAGTCCAGCTGGCCGTCGGCGATCTCGTTCACCGACTGCTCCGGCGTGACGCCGATATTGACGTCGATGCCGTTGAGGTGGCCGTCGGGTGTGTCCGGTGTCCAGGACTTGAACGTCGGGTTGCGCCGGATCGTGATCGACTGGTGCGGCACGTAGCCAGTGATCCGGTAGGGACCGGTCGCCACCCTCCACTGGGGAATCGTGGAGATGTCCTTGTCGGGGGTGCCCTTGGGCAGCGCGAAGGCAAAGGGCGTGGCGATGTAGTCGTTGAACGTGCCGTCCGGCTGCGTCAGGTGGAAGGTGATGGTCATCGCCTTGTCGTCGGCGACGATGCCCGAGATGCCGCCCTTGCGGGTCTTGGCGTAGCTGTCCGCCCCCACGATCCCGGTGTAGAAGCCGACGCCGCCGGAGTCGACGCGGAACAGTCGCTCGATCGAGAACTTGAAGTCGGACGGCTTCACCTCGCGGCTGACCGGGGCCGAGAACATCACGCCGGGGCGCACGTGGAAGGTGTAGGTCTTACCGCCGTCGGTGACCGTGGGCATCGCGCTGGCGATGTCGGGCACGACCGTCGCTCCGGCTCCGCCGGATGCCTTCTTGAAGGTGAGCAGGCCGTTGTTCGTAGCTTCGAGGATCTCCCAGCCCTCGTTGGTGTAGGACAGGGCGGGGTCGAGATGGTCGGGGTTGCCGGGGATGCCGGCGCGTAGGATCCCGCCGTTCACGGGCGCGCCGGTGTCGCCGGAGCCGCTGGCGCTGGTGCCGCCGCCGCAGCCGGCGGTGAGCAGTGCGGTCACGGCGGCGAGCGCCAGGAACCCGGTGACACGTCTCATCGCAGTCCTCCCATCGGTCCGACCGAGCCCTCGGCGAGCGCCGCGGCCACGGCCGGCATCGCGTCGGTCGCCGCCTCCAGGGTGCGGTCGATATCGGCATCTGTGTGTGCCTCGGACATCAGCCAGAGGCCTTCCTGCGGCGGCTGGATCAGCACGCCACGTTCGCGCAGCTCGCGGTACAGGGCGAAGAACGGGCTGCCGGCGACGATCGCGTTGGCCTCCCGGTAGTCGTTCGGTGGCTGGGGCGAGAACCACAGCTGGAAGAGGGCGCCGACGCCGCTCCAGCAGGCCTCGATCCCAGCCGCCGCGGCGGCTTCGACCAGGCCCTCGGCCAGCCGGGCACCGCGGGCGTTGAGATGCTCATAGAAGCCCTCGCCGCCGGTCTCCCGGCAGGCGGCGATCACGGCCGCGCAGACCAGCGGGCTGGAGTTGTATGTGCCGCCGTGCATGGTGCGGCCGTCGGCCGCCTGCTCCATCACCTCGCGGCTGCCTCCCAGCGCCGCCACAGGGAAGCCGGCGCCGATCGCTTTCGCCATGACGGTCAGGTCGGGGTCGATCCCGAACATGCCCTGGGCGCCGCCGGGCCCGATCCGGAACCCGGTCAGCACCTCGTCGAAAATCACCAGCACGCCTGCATCGGTGGCCAGCTCGCGCATCCGCTCCAGGTACCCGGGCGCCGGCATGATGCCGCCGCAGTTGCCGAGGATCGGCTCCGTGATGACGGCCGCCATCCGGTCGCCGTGGGTCCGGAACGCCCGCTCCAGCGCCTCGATGTCGTTCCAGCGCTCGACCAGCAGCGTTTCGCCGACGGCGCCGGGTATGCCGGTCGACCCGGGTAGCACCGTCGGAGCGTCGGCGGCGCCCCAGGTGTCGGCGGTGGGGTGGGCCGACCAGTGAATCGCGTCCGACCAGCCATGGTAGTGGCCCTCGAAACGCAGAACCAGGTCGCGTCCGGTGAACGCGCGGGCGAAGCGGAGCGCGTACATGGCGGCCTCGGTGCCGGTGCTCGAGAACCGCACCAGGTCGACGGCGGGCATGCGGTCGGTTATCGCCGCGGCCGCCTCACCCTCGAGGTCGTGGGCAAGCGACACCAGCGATCCGCGCTGCTCGAGGGTGCGTGTGACCTCCTCGATCACGGCCGCCGGCCGGTGGCCGAGGATCAGCGGACCCTGCCCCATCACGTAGTCGAGGTAGTGGTTGCCATCTTCGTCGGTCAGCCATGCGCCCTCGCCGGAGCGCACGAACACCGGGGCCGGCAGCCATCCCGAGCGGGGCGATCTCGTCCCTGAGCCGACGCCCCCCACCAGGTGCTGGCCGGCCTGCTCGAACAACGTCTCTGAACGTGTGGTGATCATGTGTACTCCCATGCTCCGTAGTGCCTGCACGCCCGTGCGGCCGCCGCGCTCCCGGCCGCCAGTGCCTGCTCGATCTCCTGTCCCCGAACCCGAGCCGCGATCACGGCTGCGATCAGCGCGTCGCCGGCGCCCAGCGTGTCGATCACCTCGACGGGCTGCGCGGGTACCTCGACGATGGCGCTGTTGAGAGCCATGCTGCCGCTGCGGCCGCGCGTGACCACGGCCAGTGCCGCTCCGAGGGCAACCGCGCGCTCACCCAGCGCGACCGCCCGCTCGCGATCGAGGTCGGCGCCGGAGAAGAAGGCGATCTCGAGCCGCTGCGCCAGCCGCGCGACCAGCTCTGCGCTGCGCTCCATGCCGAAGTCGAACGACACCGGCACGCCCTCGAGCTCCATGATCAGCGCCTCCGGGTCGGCCAGGTTGACGCAGTGCACCCAGCGGCACGCGCGCAGGAAGGCGATGTCGTCGGCGTCGGGCCGGTACCCGGCGCTGGCGCCGTAGCGTTCCTCGACGAACTCGCGGTCGCCGTCTGAGCGCAGCCGCACCTCGGTCACTCCGGTGGGCTCGGGCAGCCGCCTGACGCGGTCGGTGACGACGTGTGCGCCGCGGGCACCATCCAGGATCAGCTCGGCATTCACGTCCTCCCCGACAGCACCCAGGTAGTGACTCTGCAGCCCGGCGGCGGACAGGCCGGCCGCGACGTTCAGAGCATTGCCGCCGGCACGTTCGAGCGTTGCGGCGCCCAGGTAGTGGTCGACGCAGTTGTCCCCCACCGATGCGACGATCACGGCCAGCTGGTGCCCTCCTTGGCCAGCAGCTGCCGGCCCATGAAGGCGCGGTCGTCGAGATCGTCGATGCCGCGTATCAGCGTTGCGTAGACGATGAACCACTGCAGCGCCACCTTCAGCACGAACGGGGTCAGCAGCGGGTGCACATCCGGGTACTCGGCCGCGTCGAATACCGCCGTGCGGGCGCCGTGCTCGGACGCGAAGTCAAGGGTTCGCAGCGCCATCTCGCGCGACTCGTCGGTGCCGACCAGCACCGCCAGGTCGGCACTGCGCCGGTCCAGCATCTCGGCCGGTCCGTGCCGGAACTCCGCGCTTTCGATCACCGATCCACCGATCCGCATGTTCTCCATGAACACCGTGAGCCCGAACTTGTAGGCAAGGCCGAACAGGGGCCCGGCGCCGAGGCAGTAGAGCAGGTCGGAGTCGGCGAATCGTTCAGCCAGCACGCGTCCCTGATCGCGTCGTGAGCGGAAGGCGTCGCCCATCTGGGCCGGTAGGGCCGGCACCGCCTCGAGCAGCTGCACGGCCTCGTCGTTCCCGTCCTGCATGCCCCATTCGGCCGCGAACAGGGTCACCGCCAGCAGCGGTAGGCAGTAGAGCCCGGGGGAGTCGTAGGCGAAGACGTGGTCGCTGCCCGTCGCCAGGGGCGAATCATGGTGACGCACCAGCGCGACCGTCTCGGCGCCGCGGTCGCGCGCGAAGCGCAGTGCCTCGAGCGTGTCCTCGGTGCGCCCCGAGTAGCTGGCCAGAACCACCAGGGCCTCGTTGTCGAGGCCGCGCGGACCGCGCCAGGTGAGCTCGTAGGACGGCAGCACATCGCTGACGGCGCCGGTCAGACGGTCGCAGAGATACTTGCCGGTGTACATGCTGGCCCAGGATCCGCCGCTACCCACGAAGTAGACGCGCCGGCCGCCGGCGCGCGTTCGCGAGGCGAGCTCCCGCACCGCTCCGGCCTGCTCCGAGAGGAACCGCGCCGCGTCACGTTCGAGGTGGGGAGAAGAGAAAAGCTCGGAGCTCTGAGCGCGATCTGCGAGCTCGTCAAGATGATCCACACGCGTCCTCTCGGTGACCTGGACGAAGAAGCTGAGAACGCTATCATGCTGCGCCATGACTGTCACGGTGAGAGACGTCGCTCGTGCCGCGGGTGTGTCCCAGGCCACCGCCGCGCGCGTTCTGGGCAAGTACGGCTACGCCAGTGACGAGGCGAAGGTGCGCGTGCATGCAAGCGCGACAGAGCTCGGATACACGCCCAACGGCGTGGCGCGGGCGCTCGTGTCGAGAGCCACTCAGACGATCGGCCTGGTCGTCGGCGACATCGACAACCCGTTCTTCGCAGCCGTCGCACGCGGCCTGTCCGATGTGGTCGAAAGCCAGGGCTACACGGTGCTCCTGACGAACGCCGATGAGGATCCTGAGCGGGAGCGGAGAGCGATGCTGGCGCTGCGCTCCCGCCGCGTCGACGGCATGGTGGTCGTGCCCGCTCCCGGCGCGGGCCGCGATGCGTTCCTTGATGGGCCGCCGCTGGTGCAGCTCGACAGAGCGGTGCGCGGCGCCGCCACCGATGCGGTGATGGTGCACAACGCAGCCGGTGCCCGCAGCGCGGTCGACCACCTGCTCGGGCTCGGGCATACCCGCATCGGCATGGTGACCGACTCACCCCAGATCAGCTCCACGGCAGAGCGGATCGCCGGCTACCGGCGGGCGCTGCGTGCGAAGGGCCTGCTGGACGAGTCGCTGATCTCGGTCGGCGGGTCGAGTCAGGCCGACGGCCTGGTGGCGGCACGCGCGCTGCTGGATCGCCCGGAGCGGCCGACAGCGATCTTCACCGCCAACAACTTCATGACCCACGGCGCGCTGCTGGCGGCGCGCGAGTTGCGGCTGCGGATCCCGCGGGACCTGGCACTGGTCGGCTTCGATGACCTCGACTGGACCACGCTGGTGGATCCGCCGCTGACCGTTGTCTCGCAGCCGGTTGGCGACCTGGGACGGGTGGCCGGCGAGCGGCTGCTGGCGCGGATCGGTGGCGAAGATGGGCCGCCAAGACGGGTGCGTCTGGCCACGCGGCTGATCGTACGCGGATCGTGCGGTGCGCTGTGAGCGACGTCGTCGAGCTGCTCGACCAGCTGGTGCGGGCCGACTCGACGAACCCGACGCTCGAGCGGGACGGGGCGGGCGAGGCCGAGGTGGCGAGGCTGCTGGCCGAACGGATGCAGCGGGCGGGCCTCGAGGTCGACGTCTGGGACGCCGCTCCCGGCCGCCCCAACGTGGTGGGACGGCTTGTCGGCACCGGTGGTGGGCGCACGCTGATGCTCTGCGGCCATACCGACGTGGTCGGCGGCAGTCCGGAGCAGTTCCGGCCGGAGCTGCGCGACGGCCGCATGTACGGCCGCGGCACCAACGACATGAAGGGCGGGATCGCCGCCGCGCAGGTGGCGGTGGAGCGGCTCGCTCAAGGGCCACGGCCGGCCGGCGACGTGCTGCTCGCCTGGGTGATCGACGAGGAGTGGGCCAGCCTCGGCGCGGAGTCGCTGGTGGAACGCTACCGGGCGGACGCCGCCCTGTTGCCTGAGCAGACCGACCTCGACGTCGTGTTCGCTCACGGCGGCTTCGTCTGGTACGACGTGATCAGCACGGGCAAGGAATCGGCCGGCGGGGAGCCGCAGCATGGCGTCGACGGCATCGCGTTGGCGGGAACGTTCCT
>DASUHV010000131.1:0-6263 GCA_036273355.1 Gaiellales bacterium | reverse complement strand
CGCGAGGATCAGGCACACGGCGCCGAGCGTCCCGGGCAGGATCACGCCCGGGTGGAAGACCTCGTAGGCGAGGCCGCCGATGCCGGCCAGGAACAGCAGGAACAGCAGGTTGGGGTCGATCAGGATGTTCAGCAGCTCGAGTGTCAGCGGCATGCTCTGGTGGTCGATCTCCGCGTTTGCCGTGTGCATCACCAGGTGCTTGGTGCCGAGCGTCTCCATGCCGTCGATCTGGTCGAGCAGTGCGGTCAGGTTGGGGGAGACGCGCTCCACCAGGTTGATGGCTGCGGCTTCGTCGGCCGTGTAGCTCGTGGCCCTGCGCACGGTCAGCTGCGCGGCTCTGGCGTTGCGGTCGTGGGTCGTGGCCAGCGACCGGATCTTCGCCTCCGCGTCGTTCAGCACCTTGCGGCGCAGGTCGGAGCCGAGGTTCTGGCCGCTGGAGTCGATCGGCGTGGCGGCGCCGATGTTGGTGTTCGGCGCCATCGCCGCGTAATCGCTGGCCATCGTCACGAACACTCCTGCGGAGGCCGCGCGGCCGCCCTGGGGCGACACGTACACGATCACCGGCAGCGTCGCGGCCAGCTCGTCCTGGACGATGGCGTCCATCGAGTTGCTGTCACCGCCGGGCGTGTCCAGCAGGATCACCAGCGCCGCGGCGTGGTCGTTCTCGGCGCGCTTGATGGAGTCGCTGACGAAGCTGGCCGAGACCGGGTTGATCTCGCTGTTGAGTGTGATTGCGATCACGTGCGGGCGGGAGTCGCCCGCGTGGGCGCTGGACGGCGCCATCGCTGCAGCCACCAGCGCCAGCGCCACCATTCCCCAGAGTCGTGGTCTTGCCACTCCCGGTCAATATAGCCCCCGAGGGGCTGTCACATCTGGATTCGGGGCTACCCTGGGGCCGTGGGCGGTGAAGCGTGCCAGTCAGTGCGGCGGTGGCGTCTGCTCATCTGCGCAGCGGTGATCGTGTCCGCTGCGGTGCTGGGCACGGCCCCGGCGATGGCCGCTTCGGGAGGGGTGCGGATCGAGAACGTGACCCGACACCGCGTGTCCCTGCCGTTGACGCTGCGGGGGCCGTGGCGGTTTCAGATGGTCGGTCTGCGCTGGCGAGGCTCGGGCCAGGTCGAGGTGCGCGCCGCGCTCGGCCGCACCTGGACGCGCTGGCTGCCGGGCTCCCAGGAGGCGCCGGCGTGGGTCGGCGCCGCCGATCGCGTGCAGCTGCGACGCTCGGGTGCGGGGCCGGTGCACCGGCTTCGCGTCAGCTTCATCGACACGCCGCCGCAGCCGGCCGCCGGCCACGGGCTGATGCCCGCGACGACGCTGCGGCCGGCCATCATCACGCGCGCTGGGTGGGGCGCCAACGAGTCGCTGCGCCGCGGGCCGCCCGAGTACGCACCGGCGCTGAAGATGGTGTTCGTGCACCACACCGACACCGCCAGCGTCTATCCGTGCAGCGACTCGGCCCGGATCGTCCGCGGCATCTACGCCTACCACGTGCTCGCGAACGGCTGGAACGACATCGGCTACAACTTCCTGATCGACCGCTGCGGCCACGTGTTCGAGGGCCGCTACGGCGGCATCACGCGGCCGGTGGTGGGTGCCCACGCGCGCGGCTTCAACACCGGAAGCGCCGGCATCGCGATGATCGGGACGTTCACCTCCACGCCGCCCACCCGGGCCGCGCGCCGGTCGCTGCGGGAGCTGATCGCATGGCGGCTCGACCTCGCCCACGTCGATCCCACCTCGAAGGTGCTGATGACGACCGCGACGGGCAACGAGCGGTTCCCACCCGGCACCCGCCTGCGACTGCGGGCCGTGTCCGGGCACCGCGACACGGGCGCCACCTCCTGCCCGGGCGCGGCGCTCTATCGCCTGCTGCCCCGGATCGCCGCCTCGGCGGGGAGCATCGGGCTGCCCAAGATCTTCAACCCGCGGGTGAAGGGATCGCTGAGGCGGCTGAGCCAGGACGGGGTGGCCCCGATCCGTTTCCGCGCGACGCTGTCGCAGACAGCCGGCTGGACGCTGACCGTGCGTGGCCCGGACGGCGTCGTGGTCACCCACAACGGCCACGGCGACGCGGTCGACTGGACGTGGCCGGGGGCGGTGCCGCTGCTACCGGGAGGTGCGTATCGCTGGACGCTCACGACCGCGGACGCGCGCCCGGTGCGGCTTGCGCTCGGCACCCTGCCCGACTGGAGCGTGGCCGGCGTACCGGTGGCCGTGTCCGGGAACATCGCGTCGGGCGGCGTCGCCGACCTGCTCGCGAGCGACGGCGATGTGCTCGTGACGGGCGGGGCGCCGTCCCAGTTCGTGACGACCGATCACGTCGATCTCACCCAGGCCCAGTTCGCGGCGGCGACCATGGTCGGCGCGAGCCTGCGCACCGCGGCGGGCGACCAGGTCGTGACGATCGAGCTGTGGGACTACGCCACCAGCAGCTGGATCGCTGCCGGCAGCTGCCGCGCCGTCGCCGACCACCGCTGCGAGGTGCTGATACCCGCCTCGCCGGGGCAGTTCGGCCAGTGGCTGCCGGGCGCCTCGGCGACCGAGATGCGGGTGCGCTACACCGCGGACGGCCCGCTGACGGTCGATCGGGCGCGGTCGACGGTGATGGGCTGACGGTTCAGCGAAGCTCGACGCGTTCGACCTCGGCGGAGCTGTAGGCGCGGCCGTCCAGCAGCAGCCGGCCATCTTCGTCGACACCTTCGCTGATGCCGCTCCCTGCGCCGACCAGCGTCACGTGACGCCCGCGCAGCTCGTCGCGCCCGAGGCCCGTGAAGCCGTCGCGCTCGAACGCGTCGTAGCGGCGCTCGAGCACGGCCAGCAGCGCCACCAGCAGCTCCACCCTGTCGACGGGCCCGCCGGTCGCGATCTGCAGCGAGGTTGCGGCAACGCGCGCATCCGCCGGCAGCTGTGCCTCGCTCATGCCGGCGTTCACGCCCACGCCCAGCACCAGCTTGCCGTCGCGCAGCTCGGGCAGCACGCCGGCCAGCTTGCCGCCGTCCAGCATCACGTCGTTTGGCCAGCGGACCTGTGCGCGGTCATGGCAGGCCTCGGCCACCGCCTCGGCCGCAACCAGCGAGAAGCTCGCCAGGCGCTGCGGCGGCGTGCGCGGCTCGAGCGACAGCGAGAACAGCAGCCCGGTGCCCGCCTCGGCCTGCCATGTGCGGCCGCGCCGGCCGCGCCCCTGCAGCTGGCGATCACAGGCGGCCACGCCGCCCTCGGGCAGCGGCCGGGCCAGCTCCTGGGTGGACTCGCACTCGTCGGCCCACAGGTAGGGGCGCCCGAAGCGGCCGCGCAGCCGCGGCTCGACCTGCTCGGGAAGCATGGGCATTCCATACAATAGGCCGCTGATGTTCCCGCAACCGAAACGTGCGGAGGCCCGTCTGACCCTGCGAGATCGGGTACGAGACGAGTCCACGTATGCCGCGCTCTCGGACGTCGTGCTCGCCGTGCGGGCCCAGGACGGCGATCGCGCCGCCCTGGCGGCGCTGGTGGAGCGGCACGAGCCGCGGGTGCGGCGGCTGGCCGGATACCTGCTGAATGATCCACAGGACGCGGAGGACGCGGCACAGGAGGCGCTTGCAAAGGTGCTCACCAGAATCGATCAGTTCCGCGGAGAGGCGCGTTTTGCGACCTGGCTCTACAGCCTGGTCACCAATACCTGCCGCGACCTCGGCGAGCGCCAGCGCCGGCGGCAGCACCAGGCGCTGGAGACCGCGCCCGAGGTGGCGTCGTCGCTGGGGCCCCACGATCTCGCCTGCCAGCGCGAGCAGCGCGCCGAGCTGGCGCGGGAGCTGGAGGGCCTGTCCAACGATCAGCGGCACGTGATGGTGATGAAGGACGTGCTCGCCCTCTCGTACGAGGAGATCGCGGAGGTGCTGGAGATGCCGGTGGGCACGGTCAAGTGCCACGCACACCGCGGCCGCGCCCGGATGCGCCGGGCCCTGGAGCCGCCGGCCGAGGCGGTCTCGGCGTGACGGAGGGCCTCGTCCTGCCGCTCGACAGAGCCGGCATCGAGGCGATCATCCCCCACCGCGACCCGTTCCTGCTGGTGGACGAGATCGTCGAGCTGGTGCCGGGCGAGCACGCCACCGGCCACTACCACGTGCGCGACGACGCCTGGTACCTGCGCGGGCACTTTCCCGGCCGGCCGATCATGCCGGGCGTGCTGCAGGTCGAGGCGCTGGCGCAGGTGGGCGCGGTCTGCGGCCTCTCATCGCCCGGCTTCGCCCGCCGGTTGGCCCTGTTCGCGGGCATCGACGACGTCCGCTTCAAGCGGATCGTGGTGCCGGGGGACACCCTCACGCTGCGCTGCCAGATCACGCGACTGCGCGGCCCCATCGGCAAGGCCGACGCCACCGCATCGGTGGGAGACGACCTGGCCTGCCGCGCCGCGCTCACGTTCGCGTTGACGGAGCTGGACGCGTGATCGCCGCCTGCGGCCAGCGCGTCGCCCTGATCGGCATCGGCTCGCACGTGCCCGACCGGGTGATGAGCAATGACGAGATCGCGACGATGGTCGAGACCAGCGACGAGTGGATCGCCCAGCGCACCGGCATCCGCGAGCGGCGGATCGCCGCCGCGTCCGACTCCTCGGCCACGCTCGGCGCCGAGGCGGCCCGGCGCGCGCTGGAGAGCGCCGGCATCGACGCGGGGGAGCTCGACCTGATCGTGACCGCCACCGCCAGCCCCGACTACTACTTCCCGGCAACCGCGTCGTTGATCGGTGAGCGAATCGGTGCGGGCGAGGTGGCCGGCTACGACCTGTCCGCCGCCTGCACGGGCTTCATCTACGCGCTCGCACAGGCCTACTCGCAGATCGCGGCAGGCCTGGCCGAGACGGTGCTCGTGGTCGGCACCGAGGTGTTTTCACGGCTGCTGGACTGGAGCGATCGCTCCACCTGCATCCTGTTCGGCGACGGTGCCGGTGCCGTGGTGCTGCGCCGGGATGACGACCGCCACGGGCTGCGTGGCTTCGAGCTGGGTGCCGACGGGTCGGGCGCGCTGCTCCTGTCGGTCGCGGCGGCCGGCCACGCCGCCGACCACGACGAGGGTCCGTTCGTCCGGATGAACGGGCCGGAGGTGTACAAGTTCGCGACCCGTGTGGTGGTCGACTCGTCCCTGCGCAGCCTGGAGGCCGCCGGCCTCGGCGTCGAGGATGTCGACGTGTTCGTGCCGCACCAGGCGAACAGGCGCATCATCGATCACGCCGCGCGCCGGCTGGGGCTGGACGACGCCAAGGTGTTCTCCAACGTTGACCGATACGGCAACACCTCCGCAGGGTCGATCCCGATCTGCCTGGACGAGGCCTGGCGGCAGGGGCGGATCGGGCCGGGCGACATCGTGCTGATGGTCGGCTTCGGCGGCGGCCTGGCCTGGGGATCGTGCGTGATGGAGTGGACAAAGGAGCGCCCATGAGCAAGATCGCCTTCTGCTTCCCGGGCCAGGGCAGCCAGCGCGTGGGCATGGGCCGCGAGCTGGCCGAGGCCTTCCCCGAGGCCGCCGACGTGTTCGAGCGCGCCGGCCGGGCCGCCGGCTTCGACGTGCGCGCGGTCAGCTTCGACGGCCCGCTCGATCAGCTGTCGCGCACCGAGATCACGCAGCCGGCGCTGATGGCGGCGTCGCTGGCGGCGTACCGGGCGGTGACGGCCGGCAGCTCGCTGCGCGCCGACGTCGTGGTCGGCCACAGCGTCGGCGAGTACGCGGCGCTGGCGGCTGCGGGTGCCGCCGACCTCGACGAGCTGTTCGAGCTGGTGAACGAACGTGGCCGGATCAGCGCCGAGGCCGGTGCCGGTGGCGGCATGGCGGCCGTCCTCAAGCTGGATGACGACCAGGTCGAGCGGCTCTGCGCGCAGCGTGACGACGTCTGGCCTGCCAACTACAACTGCCCCGGCCAGGTGGTGATCTCGGGTCGCGACGGGGGCCTCGACGCCATGGCCGAGGCGGTGGGCGACGCCGGCGGTAAGCTGATCCGGCTGCAGGTGGCGGGCGCCTTCCACTGCCCGCTGATGGCGGAGGCGGCCGCCCGGTTCGCGCCGTCCGCGGGCGCGGTCGGGTTCGGGGAGCTCTCGACGGCGTTCATGAGCACCGTCACCAACGGCCTCGAGACCGCCGACCGGATCCCGGGGCTGCTGGTGGAGCAGCTGACGGCGCCGGTGCGGTTCACCCAGGCCGTCCACGCGCTGATCGCCGACGGCGTCGGCACGTTCGTGGAGCTGGGGCCGGGTGGCGTTCTGACCGGGCTGGTGAAGCGCATCGACCCGTCC
>DASUHV010000130.1:0-2229 GCA_036273355.1 Gaiellales bacterium | reverse complement strand
CCACTGCCAGGGCGCGTAGTGCTGGTCCCAGGTGACGCTCTCGCGCACCCGTTTGACCGCGTCCAGCGCCACCCAGCCGTAGCCGAGCTGGCCCGGCATCGCTCCGTAGGTGCTCCAGGTGACGCTGGGGTGGCGCGTGGTCTGGCCGGCCACGCTGGGGATGTCCACGCAGACCGACTTTCGCCCGATGATCGACATGGTGTCGGGGGAGGGGATCGGAACGGTGGTGTCGGGCGGCCCGTCGCATCCCCACCAGCGCGTGCCGGAGCTGGGCCCGTCGATCACGCCGGCGGACTGGCCGGCCACGGTGAACAGGTGGTTCGGGTAGCTCGAGCTCGGCACCGACGTGAACATGCGGTCGCCGAGGCCATACCGGCGCGCCCATCCCCAGTAGTCGGGCAGCTGCCCCGGGCTGGCGGTGGTATAGGCGAGCGTCGTCTGGTGTCCGGCCTTGTCCTTGGTGGCGGAGAAGCCGTTCATGGCTCCGTCGTTGATGTCCTTCACCGCCCAGAAGTGGTTGTGCTGGAGGTCGACCTGCTTGTCGGGCAACGGGCCCAGCGGGATCGTGGTGCCGTCCAGCGCCTTGCCGGTCGTGGCACCGTCGCCCTCCGGGAAGCGGCCGAAGAGGTTGTCGTACGTGCGGTTCTCCTTGACGATGTAGACGATGTGCTTGATCGGCGTCGTCGAGGGCGCGAGCGGCAGTGGATCGCGCTTGGGAGCGGGCGGCGGAGGGGCGCTGGCCCTGACCGGCGCCCACGGGTCGACCGGCGTCTCGCCGGTGGTCAGCAGCACCAGCGCGACCAGGCCGATCACGACGAGGATCAGTGAGAGGGCCGCTCGTCGCCCGGCAAGGAAGGATCGCACGGGGACGCATACTGCCACAGCTGATCTGGACCAGGATGAGAGAAGAGTCTAGGTTCGCGCCTGCAGCAACTCCTGGCGAAGCAGAGCGTCCGGCTGCTCTCCGTCGCTTGCGAAGGTGATCCGCCCGGTCGGCGATATCACGTAGAACGTCGGGAACGACTGCAGGTGGTACTCCGACGTGACCGGCCCTGAAGCGCCCGGCTGCGTGAACGAGCCGGTCGGCGTGCCCTGGTCGAGCAGTGCCGGGTACGGCAGCCCGAAGTAGCGGTGGAAGGCGTACACGCTGGCCGCGTTCTCGGAGTCGGCGTTGATCGAGACGAACGCGACGCCCTTGGGCCGCAGCTCGTTGGCGAGCTTGGCCAGGTGCGGTGCCTCGGCCTGGCAGTGGGGGCACCACGTCGCGAACAGCTCCAGCAGCACCGGCTTGCCCCGGAAGTCCGACAGGCTGACGGTCTGTCCCTGGGGCGTCTTCAGCGTGAAGGCCGGAGCGAGCGTGCCCGGCTTCAGCAGGTCGGGGTTCGTGGGCGGCCGGGCCGCGCTGGCGGGCTCGTTCTCGAGCACCCCAACGCCCGGCTCGGTGGACGTATGGAAGCCGATCGCTGCGGCAGCGCGTTTCAGCGCTGCCGGCGCGTTGCGATCGGCCGCCGACGTGGTACGTGCGGGCGGCGGTGCGACGCCGGTCTGCGACCGCGCCACGATCGCGGCGGTCGCCGCCACCACGATCAGCGCCACACAGGCCGTGGCGGCCCAGATCATTCGCTGTGTTCGATGTCGGCGGGCCGCCTCGGCGGCCTCGCGTTGCCTTCGGGATGTACCCATCTCGGTTCCTCCTGTCCGGGCCGCTGCGGGCCCGGTCACTGGTCAGCGGTCTCCCGCACCACGACCGCGGGCAGCAGGCCATGCGGCCATGCTGCTGCGAGTCGCCGTGCGCGACCTACGAAGCCGGGTCCGATGCGGGTGGTGCACGACCGCGCACGCCGCTGGCGAGCAGTCGCATGCGACGGTGCTCCGAGGTCTGCGGCGCCCGCAGTTTGGGCCGCTTCGAGAGCAGCCGAGCCAGGGCACAGGCGATCGCGGATGCGAGCGTCTCGGCGGCGCGTCGCACGGCACGGCTCGCGAGCGCGACGATCGCGGCGGCTGCGATCGCCAGCAACAGGTGCAGGGTCAGGCTGCCGGCCGGCCCGTCATGGGCGGGCGCTCCCGCCGTCAGCAGGGCATAGTGGGCGCAGCCCTGGCAGACGAGCATGGCTCCCACCAGGGCGCTGAACGGGATCGCGTCGGGCACGGACTGGGAGCCCTCCGGCAGGCGGCCTGCGCCGGCGCTCTCGGCCCGTTCGCGAAGCGCCAGTACCAGCTTCAGGGTCA
>DASUHV010000129.1:0-11126 GCA_036273355.1 Gaiellales bacterium | reverse complement strand
TCCGGCGCGTGACCGGCTCCGGGCTCGACCACGCGCCGTTCATGCGGTACCTGTGGGCGAAGTACCGGACGCTGTACAACCTGGCGTGAACTCCACCGACTCCGTCCTCGACATCTTCCTGGAGCTGGCCGCGATCAGCAGCCCGCCCGGTCACGAGCGGCAGGTCGCCGACCGCGTCCACGGCTTCCTGCACGAGCTCGGTCTCGAGACCGACGAGGACGAGGCCGGGGCGGCGATCGGGTCCGAGATCGGGAACATCATGTGCCGCGTGCCGGCCACCGCTCCCGGCACGCCCATCTTCCTGAACGCGCACCTGGACACGGTGCCGCCGACCGATGCGATCGAGCCGGTCGTCAACGACGGCGTGGTCACCAACAGCCGGGACGCGATCCTCGGCGCCGACAACAAGGCGGCGGTGGCGGCGATGCTGGCGGCCGTGCGCGACCTCGTGCGGCGCGGGGGCGAGCACGCCGGGCTGGAGCTGGTGTTCACGCCGATGGAGGAGATCGGGCTGAGGGGCGCCAAGCGCTTCGACGTCTCGCGGCTGCAGGCCGAGTTCGGCTACTGCTACGACCACGCCGCGCCGATCGGCCAGATCGTGCTGGCGGCGCCGTCCCAGCGGACGCTGCGGCTCACCTTCCGGGGACGGCCGTCGCACTCGGGCATGGTCCCCGAGCAGGGGCGCAGTGCGATCCTGGCCGCGGCGCGCGCGATCGCCGCGATGCCGCTCGGGCGCATCGACCCGGAGACCACCACCAACGTCGGCCTGATCGAGGGCGGCGTGGCCGGCAACATCGTCCCGCCGCTGTGCGTGGTGAGCGCGGAGGCCCGCAGCCGCAGCGCCGTCCGGCTGAGCGAGACGGTGCAGGCGATCCTCGACGCCTGCACGGCCGCCGCCAGCGAGACGGGGTGCGAGGTCGAGGCGGCGGTCTCCAGCGAGTACGAGACCTACCGCTTCTCCGGTGACGAGCGCCCGGTCGCGCTGGCGGTGCGCGCGCTGGCCGCGTGCGGCTACGAGCCCGGCTTCATCGAGTCGGGCGGCGGCGCCGACGCGAACGTGTTCAACGCCGCCGGCATGCCCTGTCTGAACCTGTGCAACGGCGCCGCCGAGATCCACACGTCGACCGAGCACATCTCGGTGGCCGACCTCGAGGGGATGACCGCGGTCACCTCCGCGCTGATCGATCTTGCCCATAACGGCGCATGAGGCCGTACAATCTCCGGGTTTGACCGCCCGCACCCGCGGGATCTTCGGGCGGCCGAGTCCCCGCCATCCAACAAGGGTATGTCCACATGAAGATCGGCGTAGCCAGGGAGATCAAGCAGGACGAGTACCGCGTCGCGCTGACCAACGCCGGCGCGCGCGAGCTGATCCACCGCGGCCATGAGGTCGTGATCGAGACCGGGGCCGGGGAAGGCAGCGCCATCTCGGACGACGACTACGTCGCCGCCGGCGCCTCGATCGCCGACGTCGACACGGTCTGGGGCGAGTCGGAGATGGTGCTGAAGGTGAAGGAGCCGCTGGACGGCGAGTACCAGAAGCTCTCGCCCGGCCAGGTGCTGTTCACGTACCTGCACCTGGCGGCGGCCCCCGAGCTGACGCGCGGCCTGGTCGAGAGCGGCGCCACCGCGATCGCCTACGAGACGGTGGAGACGCCCGACCATCGGCTGCCGCTGCTGGCGCCGATGAGCGAGGTGGCGGGACGGCTCTCCGCCCAGGTCGGCGCCTACTACCTGATGAAGCCGTTCGGCGGCCGTGGCCGGCTGATGGGTGGCGTGCCGGGCGTGCTGCCGGCCAAGGTGCTGGTGCTGGGCGGCGGCATCGTCGGGTACAACGCCGCGCTGATCGCCCAGGGCATGCAGTGCGACGTCACCATCTTCGAGCGCAGCGTCGACCGCATGCGCGAGCTCGACGTCAGCCTGGGCCGCACGGTGCTCCTGCAGATGTCCAGCCGGCATGCCATCGAGGAGGCGCTGCCGGAGGCCGACCTGGTGATCGGCGGGGTGCTGATCCCGGGCGCGAAGGCCCCGCACCTGATCACCCGCGAGATGCTGGGCACGATGAAGGCGGCCTCGGTGCTCGTGGATGTGGCGATCGACCAGGGCGGCTGCTTCGAGACCTCGCGGCCGACGACGCACACCGATCCCACCTACGTGGTCGACGACGTGCTCCATTACTGCGTCGCGAACATGCCGGGAGCGGTGCCGATCACGTCGACAGGAGCGCTCACGAACGTCACGCTGCCCTACGTCGAGGCGATCGCCGACAAGGGCGTGAGCCGCGCGATCGCCGAGGATCCGGCGCTCGCCAAGGGCGTCAACGTGATCGACGGCAAGCTCACCTACGAGCCGGTCGCCGAGGCCGTGGGGATGGAGTACACGCCGCTCGATCAGGTGGCGCTGCCCGCCTGACCGGCCGGCGGCGCCTGCACTCATTGCCGTTTGCGCGGAGTCGTATGCTGCACGAAGAGGGATCGTTCCCGCCGTGACGAAACCCCGTACGTGATGCGCACCTATGACACCAAACTTGCGGAGTTCCTGACGAGCCTGCAGCTGGAGCGGGGTGCCTCGCCACACACGATCGAGGCCTACAAGCGCGACCTGATCGATCTCGGCGACTTCGTCGAGCACGTCGACCCGGATCAGATCGAGGTGGGCGTCCTGGACGACTACGCCGTGGCGCTGCAGGACCGCGGCCTGTCACCGGCAACGGTGCGGCGCCGGCTCGCGGCCGTGCGCGCCTTCCTGAAGTACCGGGCCCGCGAGGGCGGCCGCCCCGATGCCGGTCGCACGGTGCCGCTGCCGCGGCTCGGTCGCAGGCTGCCCGAGCCGCTGACGCCGCAGGAGGCGGAGGCGATCGTGACCAGCCCGGACGCGTCTCCGCGCGGCCTCCGCGACCGCGCCATGCTGGAGCTGATGTACGGGGCCGGGCTGCGGGTGTCCGAGCTGGTGTCGCTCCGGGTGTCCGACATCGACCTCGAGGAGGGGCTGGTGCGGTGCATGGGCAAGGGCGCCAAGCAGCGCGTCGTCCCGACGGGCGGCCGCGCGATCGAGGCGATCCGCATCTACATGCAGCGCGGACGGCCCTACCTGGGCCGCATGCAACGCGGCGACATCCTGTTCCTGAACCATCGCGGCCAGGGCATCACCCGCCAGGCCGTCTTCCAGCTGGTGCGCGAGCATGCCCGCGAGGCCGGCATCGAGAAGGTCGTGACGCCGCACACGCTGCGCCACTCGTTCGCGACGCACCTGATCGAGAACGGATGTGACCTGCGAAGCGTGCAGGAGATGCTCGGGCACGCATCGATCGAGACCACGCAGGTCTACACCCACGTCTCGGTCGAGCACGTCCGCGAGGCGTACCAGAAGGCGCACCCCCGGGCTTGAACCCCGAGGTCAGGACGCTCCGGGCGCAGGACGTCGCCTGGCTGGCCGACCTCCACAACGCTGCCTTCGCCGACTACCCGGTGCCGGCCGTGCTGGACGCCTCGTCGCTCGGTTTCTACCTGACCGAGACCGACGTCGACCCGGCCCTGTCGCGGGTGGCGTTCGTCGACGGAGCTCCTGCCAGCTTCTGCCTCGGTGCCCTGCGCGGCGACCGCGCCAGCATCCGCGGCGAAGGCACGGCGCCGGGTTTCCGGCGATCGGGGCTGGGCCGGCTGGTGCTGGAGCAGACGCTCGAGGCGCTGGCCGCGGCGGGCGCGCGAACCGTCACGCTGGAGGTGCTGAACGGCAACGACGCGGCCGTCGGCCTGTACCGGCGCAGCGGCTTCGAGCAGCGCCGCCGGCTGCTCGGCTACCGGCTGGCGCGCCCCGGCCGCGGCTTCCGCTCCCGCCTCTCGGGAGGGCTGGCGGAGTGCGACACCGACACCGCGATCGACAGGCTGTCGCGGTGGGGCTGGCGCGACCCGCCCTGGCAGCTGGAGACGGAGTCGCTGGCGCACATCCCGGCACGGCACCTGGACGGACGTGCCGTGCTGCTCGGCAAGCGGCGCGGCGACCACTTCTGGCTGTACGCGCTGGCGGTCGACCCCGGGCGCCGGCGCAGGGGGCTGGCGACCCGCGCCGTCTCGCTGCTCCCGGCGGCATGGGTCGGCGTCCCCGCGCTGGTCCCGGAGGAGTGGTGGGAGGCGGGGGCGTTGCTGCGGTCGCTGGCGGCCGAGACGGAGGGCCACTGGCAGTGGGAGATGCGGCGGTCGCTCGCCTCGGGCTGATGAGCGGAGGGTCTGGCTTCCATCAGCCAGGCTCGCGAGAGATACCGATCAGTCATCTAGATTGCCCGGGATGGCCCGAGCCTGCGTGATCGTGCTGGACGCCGTCGGCGTCGGCGACCTTCCCGACGCCGACCGGTTCGGCACGGACGGGTCGAACACGCTGGGACACGTGGCGGAGGCTGTCGGCGGCCTCGAGCTGCCCGCGCTCCAGCAGCTGGGGCTGGGCAACGTGCTGCCGCTGGCCGGGTGCCCGCCGCGCGCGGATGCCCCGGCCGTGTGGGGTCGTCTGGACGAGCGCAGCCTGGGAATGGACACCACCACCGGGCACTGGGAGATGATGGGCATCATCACCGAGCGCCCGTTCCCGACGTTCCCCGACGGCTTTCCGCAGGAGCTGCTCGACCGCTTCCGCGAGGCCACCGGCCGTGGTGTGATCGGCAACGTGGCCGCCTCCGGCACCGAGATCATCGAGCGGCTGGGGGAGCAGCACCAGCGCACCGGCGACTGGATCGTGTACACGTCCGCCGACAGCGTGTTCCAGGTCGCGGCGCACGAGCAGACGGTGCCGCTGGAGGAGCTGTACGCGGCCTGCCGCACCGCCCGCGAGATGCTGACCGGGGATCTCGCCGTTGGGCGGGTGATCGCGCGGCCGTTCGAGGGAGAGCCGGGCTCGTACGCGCGCACGCCCCGCCGTCACGATTTCTCGCTGCTGCCGCCGCGGCCGAACCACCTGCAGCGCATGCGTGCGGCCGGCGTGACGGTGCACGGGGTCGGCAAGATCTCCGACATCTTCGCGGGGCAGGATGTGGACACCTCCAGCCCGACCGAGTCGAACGGCCAGGGCATCGCCCGCACGATCGCCCGGCTCCGCGATTCGGACGACGGCGACGTGGTGTTCACCAACCTGGTCGAGACCGACATGATCTGGGGGCACCGCAACGACCCCGCCGGGTTCGCCGACTGCCTGCGCGAGTTCGACGAGGAGCTGCCGCGGCTGATGGCCGCGCTGCGGCACGGAGACCTGCTGGTCCTGACCTCGGATCACGGCTGCGATCCCACCACCGCCTCCACCGACCACTCGCGCGAGTACGGGCTGCTGCTGGCCCACATCGTGGGCAGGCCGGCCAGCGGCCGGCGCCACGACGGCGACACGTTCGCCGACATCGGGGCCACCGTGCAGCGGCATCTCGCGGGCAGCCACGATTCCGACCTGCCGGGCACCCCGGTGATCTGAGTGGCCGCGCGCATCACCGACCTGATCGCGCGCAAGCGCGACGGCGGAGAGCTGTCGGCCGCCGAGATCGCCGCCATGGTTGCGCCCGACGTGCCCGACTACCAGCTGTCGGCCTTCCTGATGGCGGTCGTGCTGCGCGGCCTCAGCGACGACGAGACGCGCGGGCTGCTGGACGCGATGGTCGCGTCCGGGCAGCGCGTGTCGTGGCCGTGGCCGGTGGCCGACAAGCACTCGACGGGCGGTGTCGGCGACTCGACCACGCTGGTGCTGGCGCCGCTGCTGGCCGCCTGCGGCGTGCTGGTCGCCAAGATGAGCGGACGCGGGCTGGGGCACACGGGCGGGACGCTCGACAAGCTCGAGGCGATCCCGGGCATGCGCGTGACGCTGTCCCTGGCGGGGATGCGCCGGCAGGTCGAGCAGGTGGGCGTGGCGGTGTGCGGCCAGACGCCCGAGCTGGCCCCGGCCGACGGTCGCCTGTACGCGCTGCGCGACGCCACCGGCACCGTCTACAGCCTGCCGCTGATCGCCGCCAGCATCATGTCGAAGAAGGTTGCGGCCGGCGCGTCGCGGCTGCTGCTCGACGTCAAGGTGGGGGAGGGCGCGCTGCTGCCGGATCCGGACGCCGCCCGCCGGCTGGCCGGCCTGATGGTGGGGCTGGGGCGCGACCACGACATCGACACGCGCGCGCTGCTCTCGAACATGTCCGAGCCGCTGGGCGCCGCCGTGGGCGACGCGCTGGAGGTGGCTGAGGCGGTGGACACGCTGCGCGGCCACGGCCCGGCCGACATCACGGAGCTCTGCGTCCACCAGGCGACGGTGCTGGCGGGCGACGAGGCGGTGGTTCGCCGTGCCCTCGACTCGGGTGCTGCGTACGAGCGATACCAGCGCTGGGTGGCCGCGCAGGGTGGCGACCCCGAAGCCCCGCTGCCGCAGGCGCCGGTCGTGGTCGAGGTGCCGGCGCCACGCTCCGGTGTCGTCCAGCGCTGTCACGCCCGCAGCATCGGCGAGCAGGTGATGCGGCTGGGGGCCGGCCGCGCCACGAAGGAGGACGTCGTCGACCACGCCGTCGGCGTGATCGTGCACCGCAAGCGCGGCGACCGCGTCGAGGCGGGCGAGCCACTGGCGACGGTCCACGCCCGCGGCGAGGCCGACCCGGAGGCGGTGGCCGCGTGCTTCGAGATCGGCGACGCGCCGGCCGTCCGGGAGCCGCTGCTGCTGGGGGACGTCGATGCCTGAGCTGCCCGAGGTGGAGACCGTGCGGCGGGGGCTGGTGAAGGTGCTGGTCGGGCGGGAGCTGGTGGGGGTCGACATCCGCGACGGCCGCCTGACGGCCCCGGCCGATCCGACGGCGGTCGCCCACGAGCTGGTGGGCGCGGTCGTGACCGGAGTCGGGCGGCGCGGCAAGTACCTGGCGATCGGGCTCGACGACGGGCGCACGCTGGTCTGCCACCTGCGCATGACCGGGTGGTTCCATCACGTCACCGAGCTCAGCGAGCGCCCGCACCTGCGAGCGGTGTTCGAGCTGGACGACGGCACCTGGCTGCTCTACAGCGACCAGCGGCGATTCGGCACGATGCGGCTGATCGAGGCCGGCGGGCTCGAGGACTACTGGCGCGGCCGGGTCGGGCCGGAGCCGCTGGACGGCGTCTGGACGGCGCCGCAGCTGCGCGGGGCGCTGCGAGGACGTACGGCGCCGGTCAAGGCGCTGCTGCTCGACCAGCGGATCGTAGCGGGCGTGGGCAACATCTACGCCGACGAGGCGCTCTGGGAGGCGCGGGTGCACCCGCTGACTCCCGGCGGCAGGCTGGGCGCCGTGCGGGCGGCCCGCGTGCACGACGCCGTGGTCGCCGTGCTCGAGCGCGGGATCGACGCGCAGGGGGCCAGCATCGACACGTATCGCTCAGTGGACGGGACGCCCGGCTCGATGCAGGAGCGCTTCAACGTCTTCGACCGGGCCGGCGAGCCGTGCCCGCGCTGTGGATCCGTTATCGTCAAGACCCGCGTTGCCCAGCGCGGCACCTACCTGTGTCCGAGATGCACCCCACGGCCCTGAGGTTCCAGGAGCGCGCTCAGGCGGCGGGCCTGGACGTGCGCGCAAAGGAGCTGTCGGAGTCCACGCGCACGGCGGTGGAGGCGGCCGACGCGGTCGGCTGCGAGCTGGGGCAGATCGTGAAGTCGGTGGTGCTGCAGGACGCGAGCGGCGAGCTGCTGCTGTGCCTCTGCGCGGGCGACCGGCGGATCGACCTGGAGCGGGTGGGAGGGGGAGTCACGATGGCCCGCGGCCGCGACGTCAAGGAGCAGACCGGCTTCGGCATCGGCGGCATCCCGCCGCTCGGCCACGACAGGCCGCTGCACACGGTCGTCGACAGCTCGCTGCGGCGGTTCCAGACGGTCTGGTGCGCCGCCGGCACGCCCAACGCGGTGTTCGAGGTGCGGATCGACGAGCTGCTGGCGGCGATGCCGGACGCCGACGTGCGCGACATCGCCGAGCCCTAGATCGCGGGCCGCGCGCCTAGACTGAGCACGATGGGCCGGAGCTACAAGACCGACGCCGTGGTGCTGCGATCGATCCGCTTCTCGGAGGCCGACCGCGTGCTGCACCTGTACACGCTCGAGCGGGGGCGCGTGAACGCGATCGCCAAGGGCGTGCGCAAGACCGGCTCGCGGTTCGGCGCGCGGCTGGAACCGCTGACCCGATCGGCGCTGATCCTGCACGAGGGCCGCGGCGAGCTGCACACCGTCTCGGGCGCCGACATCATCAGCTCGCAGGAGCAGGTGCGGGCCGACGGCTACGCGCTGGCGGTCGGCCAGATCGGGGCCGAGGCGGTGCTGAAGCTGTTCGCCGAGCCCGAGCCGAATCCGCGCGCCTACGAGGGCCTGTGCCGGTTCCTGGAGCTGCTTGCCGGGCCGCTCGAGCGGGCCCCGGACCCCCAGCACGACGGCCT
Source organism: Gaiellales bacterium (assembly GCA_036273355.1). Classification (GTDB taxonomy): domain Bacteria; phylum Actinomycetota; class Thermoleophilia; order Gaiellales; family JAICJC01; genus JAICYJ01. The sequence goes on along the minus strand of DASUHV010000129.1, from coordinate 2,733 downwards.
GGGACTGGCCTTCCAGCTGAAGCTGCTGGCGCTCTCGGGCTACCTGCCGCATCTCGACTCGTGCGCGTCGTGCGGGTCGGCAGGCCCGCTGGCCGGCTTCTCGGCGGCTGCCGGCGGGGCCGTCTGCACGGGCTGCATGGTGGCGAGCGGTGGCTTCCGCATGGCGGACGGCGCGATCGCCGCCATCGAGGGGCTGCTGGAGCGCCCGCTGGCGCCGGTGGCGCTGTCGACCGATGCCGCGGCCGGTGCGCTGCGGGTGGTCGAGGAGACCTACGCGCACCACGGCGGCTTTCGCCTGCGCACCCTTCAGCCGAGCTGAAACAGCAGCTGCACGTTGCTGCCCAGGATCCTGACGGCCCAGCGCTCACGGCCGTGGCCGGGGATGCGGATGCTGCAGACGTGGTCGGGCGCCGCCGTCGCGGTCGAGCCGGGCGGTGCTGCGGGCGAGCCCGCCTTGCAGTGCGCCTTGGCCGCAGTCCCGCCGTTCAGGAGCGCCATCTCGGCCGAGAACACCTTCGCCACGTCGACGGTCGCGGCCGGCTGGCCGTCGCCGTTGTGATCGGTCCGGTAGAGCAGCTGCACGGGATGGCTGGCGCCCAGGTCGAGCACGTTCACCGCCCACACCTGGGTGGGCGTCCCGTTGCTGAACTTCACCGTGCAGGTGTGGTCGGCGACCACCGTCCCCAGCCCACCCGCGACCGTGTCGGGCGGCGGCGCCTGGTCGCTGCAGTCGACCGATGAGACGACCTGGCGGCCGCCCTGCTGGGCCACCACGGCGGCCTCAACCTTCGTGTCCAGCGCCTTCCCGGTGGGGGCGCCGCAGGCGGTCGCCGCGAGCACGAGGAGAGGGAGAAGCGCGTATCCGCCACATCGCATGGAGCGGTTATCGGCAGGTTGCTGCCCGCGATCAAGCGTCTGATAGCTTGCGCCCTCGATGGCGACCTTCCAGCAGATGATCGCGCAGCTGCAGGCCTTCTGGGAGGCCGAGGGGTGCGCGATCATGCAGCCGTACCACACGGAGGTGGGGGCCGGCACGTCCAACCCCGCCACGCTGCTGCGCGTGCTCGGCCCCATGCCGTGGCGTACGGCCTACGTCGAGCCTTCGATCCGTCCGGACGACGGCCGCTACGGCGAGAACCCCTACCGCTTCCAGCAGCACTACCAGTACCAGGTGATCCTGAAGCCGGCGCCCGACGACAGCCAGGACGTCTACCTGCGCTCGCTGGCCGCGATCGGCATCGACCCGCTCGACCACGACATCCGCTTCGTCGAGGACAACTGGGAGAGCCCCAGCCTGGGCGCGTGGGGGCTGGGGTGGGAGGTATGGATGGACGGGATGGAGATCACCCAGTTCACCTACTTCCAGCAGGCCGGCGGGATCGAGCTGGAGCCGGTGTCGGTGGAGATGACCTACGGCCTGGATCGGATCGGCATGCACCTGCAGAAGGTGCGGCGGGCCCAGGACATGGAGTGGGCGCCGGGCGTGTCGTGGGCCGACGTCTACCTCGAGAACGAGCGCCAGTTCTCGGTCTACAACTACGAGCTGGCCGACACCGAGATGCTGGCGCGGCACTTCGACGACCACGAGGCCGAGGCCGGCCGCTGCCTCGAGGCGAACCTTCCGCTGCCCGCCTACGACCAGGTGCTGAAGTGCTCGCACGCGTTCAACCTGCTCGATTCGCGGCGGGCGATCGCGGTCACCGACCGCCAGGCGTACATCCTGCGCATGCGGCGCCTGACGCAGGCGGTGGCGCGGGCGTATCTGGCCGCGCAGGAGGGCGACGATGCCTGACCTGCTGATCGAGATCGGCTGCGAGGAGCTGCCGGCCGCGGCATGCCGCGAGGCCGAGCGCCAGCTACCCGAGCTGCTGACCCGCTCGCTCTCGGAAGCCGGCCTGGAGTCGCGCGACGCCCGCATCCACGTCGGGCCGAGGCGGCTGGTGGCGATCGCGAGCGTGCCGCCGCAGCGAGATGCGGTCGCGACGCAGCAGCGCGGCCCGCGCGCCGACGCGCCCGAGGCGGCCAGGGCCGGGTTCGCGCGGAAGCACGGGCTGGCGGTGGACGAGCTCGAGCAGCGAGAGGGCTTCGTGTGGGCCATCAGCGACGGCCGGGCAGCGCCGGCTACCGAGCTGGTGCCGGACGCGGTGCACCGCATCGTGGCGGGGCTGCAGTTCGCAAAGACGATGCGATGGCCGGGCGGCCGGTTCTCGCGTCCGATCCGATGGCTGGTGGTCAAGCTCGACGACGACGTGGTGGCGATGGAGCTGGCCGGTGTGGCCAGCGGCGGCGAGTCGCGCGGTCACCGGTCGCTGGGCGCGGTCCGGGTGGGCTCGGCCGCGAGCTACCTGGAGGACCTGCGCGGCGTCCACGTGCTGGCCGACGCGGCTGAGCGCCGGGAGCTGATCGTGGAGGGGCTCAACACGGCCGGGGAGTGGATCGACCCGATGGGCAAGCTGGACGAGGTCGTCCACCTCGTGGAGTGGCCCGTGGTGCTCGAAGGCCGGTTCGACGAGCGCTACCTGGAGCTGCCCGAGCGCGTCCCGATCACCGCGATGCAGTCCCACCAGCGCTACTTCCCGATCGTCCGCGAGGGTCGCCTGGACGCCCGCTTCGCATTCGTCGCGAACGGCGGCGACCCGGCGATTGTCGCCGCCGGAAACGAGGAGGTGCTGGTGGGGCGGCTGGAGGATGCCGTCTTCGCGCACGACAAGGACCAGGCCCGCGGCATCGCCG